>NZ_DAIQNN010000002.1:0-113404 GCF_036788415.1 Rubrimonas sp.
CGGCGCGTGCGCCGAGCACTTTCGCCATGGTCTCGCCCATCGCCGAGGGGTTCGGGGCGACGGCGATCCCGGCTGCGGACAGGATCTCGACCTTCTCTTGCGCGCTCTCGCCGAAGGCCGAGATGATCGCGCCGGCATGGCCCATCTTGCGGCCCTTCGGCGCCGACAGACCGGCGATGTAGGCGACGACGGGCTTGCTCATGTGATCGCGCACATAGGCCGCCGCCTCGGCTTCCTGCGGGCCGCCGATCTCGCCGATCATCATCACCGCATCGGTCTCGGGATCGGCCTCGAACAGCTCGAGGATGTCCTTGAAGGACGAGCCGTTGATCGGGTCGCCGCCGATGCCGACCGACGTCGAGACGCCGATGCCGAGCGCCTTCATCTGGCTCGCCGCCTCATAGCCGAGCGTGCCGGAGCGCCCAACGATGCCGACGCGGCCCTCCATGTAGATGTGCGGCGGCATGATCCCCATGAAGCTCTTGCCGGGCGAGATCACCCCGGCGCAGTTCGGCCCGACCAGCCGCATCTTCGACTCGCGCGGGAAGCGGCGCAGGAAGCGCTTCACGCGCATCATGTCCTGCGAGGGGATGCCGTCGGTGACGCAGACCGCCGTTTTGATCCCGGCGTCGGCGGCCTCCATGATCGCGTCCGCCGCGAAGGGGGGCGGCACGAAGACGAGGCTGGCTTCGGCGCCGGTCGCCTGCACCGCCGCGCGCACCGTGTCGAACAGCGGCCGGTCGAGCGTGCGCTCGCCGCCCTTGCCGGGCGTGACCCCGCCGACGACGTTGGAGCCGTATTTGATCATGTCGGCGGCGTGGAAATTGCCGATGCGCCCCGACATGCCCTGCACGATGATCCGGGTGTTCTGGTCGATGAGAATGGCCATTGTTTCCCCTCCCCTCAGGCGGCGGCTTTGGCGCGGGCGGCGACGGCCTTCTCGGCGGCCTCGGCGAGCGTGTCGGCGGTGATCAGCGGCAGGCCGGAGGCTTCGAGGATGCGCTTGCCCTCCTCGACATTGGTGCCCGCCAGACGGACGACGACGGGAATGGTCATGCCGACTTCCTTGTAGGCCTTGACCACGCCTTCCGCGACCCAGTCGCAGCGGTTGATGCCGGCGAAGATGTTCACGAGGATCACCTGCACGTTCTTGTCGGTCAGCACCGTGCGGAAGGCGCGCACGACGCGCTCGGGGCTGGCGCCGCCGCCGATGTCGAGGAAGTTGGCGGGCTCGCCGCCGGCGAGCTTGATCATGTCCATGGTCGCCATGGCCAGACCCGCGCCGTTGATGATGCAGCCGATGTCGCCGTCGAGCCCGACATAGGCGAGGCCGTGATCGGCCGCGGCGCTCTCGCGGGGGTCCTCCTGCGAATGGTCGCGCAGCTCAGCGATCTGCGGGCGGCGGAACAGCGCGTTGGTGTCGAAGCTCATCTTGGCGTCGAGCGCGACGAGGTCGCCCGCGCCCGTGATCACCAGCGGGTTGATCTCGACCATCATCGCGTCGAGGTCGCGATAGGCGCGGTAGCAGGCGCGCAGGATGGTCACCATCTGCGCGATCTGTCCGCCCTTGAGCCCCAGCCCGAAGGCGAGTTCGCGGGCCTGATATTCGGTGAGCCCGATGGCGGGGTCGACGATCATCCGGCGGAGGCTGTCGGGGTCCTTCTCCGCGAGGTCCTCGATCTCCATGCCGCCATGCGCCGAGGCGACGATCATGATGCGCTCGGATTTGCGGTCGAGCACGAAGCCGAGATACAGCTCCTGCGCGATGTCGGAGGCGGTCTCGACCCAGAGGCGATAGACGCCCTTCCCGTTCGCGTCGGTCTGCTTGGTGACGAGCTGTTTGCCGAACAGCCCGGCGGCGAAGTCGCGCACCTCCTCTTCGGAACGGCAAAGCCTCACGCCACCGGCTTCGCCGCGCCCGCCCGAATGGATCTGGGCCTTGACCACCCATTTCTCGCCGCCCAACTCGCGCGCGCGGTAGCCCGCCTGCTCGGGGCTGTAGGCGAGCCCTCCGCGCGGCACCGGCACGCCGAAGCGGGCGAGGATCTCCTTGGCCTGATATTCATGGATGTCCATGTGTTTCCCTCCCTGACGGCTGTTGTCAGCCCTTCGCGGCGATGGCTTCGGCCACCGCCAGCACGTTGTTGGCCATCTTCTCGGATGCGGCGTCGATCATCTTGCCGTCCAGCGCCGCGGCGCCCTTGCCCTGCGCCTCGGCCTTGCGCAACTCCTCGATGATGCGGCGCGCCTTGGTCACCTCCGCCTCGGGCGGCGAGAACACTTCGTTGGCGAGCGCGACCTGGGTCGGATGGATCGCCCATTTGCCCTCGCAGCCGAGAGCGGCGGCGCGGCGGGCGCCGTCCTTGTAGCCCTCGGGGTCGGAGAAATCGCCGAACGGGCCGTCGATGGCGCGCAGGCCGTAGGCGCGGCAGGCGATCACCATGCGGCTGATCGCGGCGTGCCACTGGTCGCCGGGATAGTTGGGGTTGAGGCCGCCGATGTTCGTGGTGCGGGCGCGCAAGCTGGCGGCGTAGTCGGCGACGCCGAAATGCAGCGCTTCCAGCCGACCGCCGAACTGCGCGATCGCCTCGACATTCGCCATGCCGAGCGCCGTCTCGATCAGCGCCTCGAGGCCGACGCGTGTGGCGTAGCCCTTGCCCTGCTCGATCTGGTTGACCATCGCCTCGACCATGTAGAGGTCGGCCGGCACGCCCACTTTCGGCACGAGCAGCGTGTGCACGCGGTCGCCCGCCTGCTCCATCACGTCCACCACGTCGCGATACATGTAGTGGGTGTCGAGGCCATTGATGCGGACCGAGACGGTCTTGCCCTTGCCGGCCCAGTCGATGTCGTTGAGCGCCTGCACGGCGTTCTTTCGCGCCTGCTCTTTCTCTGGCGGCGCGACGGCGTCCTCGAGATCGAGGAACACGTAGTCCGCCGGGCCGTCCGCCGCCTTGTCGATCATCGTCGGGTTGGAGGCGGGCACGGCGAGTTCGGAGCGTTGCAGCCGCTGGCGGCGCAACGGGTGGAGCGTATGGCTCATCTGGTCGTTTCCCCTCGGGAGTTTCTGGTTCTTGGATGGTGAGTACGAAGACTTATTCGGCGGCGAAGCGCAGCGCCGCCTCGCGGGGTGCGGCGCCCGCATACCATTCCTGCGCGGCGCCCACGCCCGCGCCGAAGGCGACGCGCGCCCCGGCGGCGGCGAGCGACAGTTCGGCCAGCGCCAGCGCGCTCAGGCACATCCCCTCGTTGAGATCGCCGAGATGGCCGATGCGGAAGGCCTTTCCGACAAGCGGCCCCGCCGCCGCCCCGAACGAGGCGTTGTAGCGCTCATAGGCGAGCCGCAGCACTTCGCGTCCGTCCACGCCCTCGGGCGTGCGGATGGCGGTGACGGTGTCGGAGCACAGCGAGGGGTGCTGCGCGACGATCTGGAGCCCCATCGCGGCCACGCCCCGGCGCACGCCCTCGGCGAGGCGGCGGTGACGGGCGATCACGTTGGGCAGGCCCTCCTGGGCGATGCGGTCGAGCGCGCGGCGCAGGCCGTGCAGCAGCGGCGTCGGCGGGGTGTAGGGGAACTGACCGTCGGCGTTCATCGCCATCATGTCGGCGAAATCGAAATAGACGCGCCGCGACGTGGCCGATTTCGACGCCTCCAGCGCCTTGGGGCTCGCGGCGAGGATGCCGAGGCCCGGCGGCAGCATCAGCCCCTTCTGCGAGCCGGTGATCGCGAGGTCCACCGCCCATTCGTCCATGCGGAACTCCATCGAGCCGATGGAGGACACGCCGTCGACGAACAGCAGCGCGTCGTGGAAGGCGGTGTCGAGGGCGCGGCGGACGCCCGCGATGTCGGAGACGACGCCGGTCGAGGTCTCGTTATGGACGACGAACACCGCCCTGATCTCGCCGAAGCGGTCGGCGCCGAGGCGTCGGGCGATCTCGGAGACCGGCGCGCCCGCCCCCCAAGCCACGTCGATCACCTCGACGTTCAGCCCCATCCGCTGCGCCATCTCGACCCAGCGCTCCGAGAACAGCCCGTGGCGCGCCATCAGCACCTTGTCGCCGGGGCTGAGCGTGTTGGCGATCGCCGCCTCCCACGCCGCCGTGCCGGAGCCGGGGAACATCATCACCGTCGCGTCGCGCGTTCCGAAGACCGGCTTGAGGTCCTCGAACAGGCCCAGCGTCAGGTCGCCGAAATCTGGGGCGCGCATGTCCTGCATCGGGACGTTCATCGCCTGCCGGACGACCTCCGGCACGTTTGTCGGGCCGGGAATGTGGAGATGAGTGATTCCGGTGCGCATCCTGTGCTCCCCCTGAAGGCGACATGGCCGCCTTGTTGCGACCGTTGCGCGCACCTTGCCCAAGGTTGCGGCGATCCCGAAATCAAACGGCGTCCTGCTGTAAATGCGAGAATTGACAAATCCTAAATTCTGTAATTTTGTAAAGTCCACAAAGCGAAACTTTTGTGCGGCGCAATGCAGAAGACCTTCATCGGACCGCATCTGCGAAGGCTGCGGCTGGAGCGCAGCGAGACGCAGGCGCAGATGGCGCGGGCGCTGGGGATCAGCGCCTCCTATGTCAACCTGCTCGAGAACAACGAGCGCAGCGTCTCGGTGCCGGTGATGCTGCGGCTGTTCGAGACCTACGGCGTCGATTGGCGCGACATCGCCGAGGACGAGGACCGCACGCTGCTCGCCGATCTGCGCGCCGTGGCGCAGGATCCGATGTTCGAGGAAGACCGCCCGGATCTGGCGCAGCTGCGCGCCGCCCTCGTCCACAGCCCGGCGCTGGCGTCGTGCTTCCTTCGGCTGCACCGGGCCTATCAGGCGGCGACCGACCAGTTGCTGACGCTGGCCGGCGGCGGCGCCCCCTCGGCCGAGCCGCTTCTCGCCGCCTCGCCCGAATCGGCGGTGCACGACTTCTTCCGCCGCAACCGCAACCATTTCCGCGAACTGGAGGAGGCCGCCGAACGGTTCTGGGACGACGAGGCGATCGAGCCCGACGAGGTCTATTCGCTGCTCAAGCGCCGACTGCGCGAGCGGCTGGGCCTCGCCGTGCGCGTGCTCGCGGTCGCCGATCTGCCCAACACGCTGCGCCGCCACGACGAGGCCCGCCGCGAAGTGCTGCTGAGCGAGGCGCTCGACCACCCCAACCGGGTGTTCCAGCTCGTCCATGTCGCAGGCCTGCTTGAGCAGCGCCCGCTGCTCGACGCGCTGCTGGCGCGCTCGGGGATCTCCGATCCGCGCGGACGGGGGCGCTGCCGGGTCGAGCTCGCCAACTACTTCTCCGCCGCGGTGCTGATGCCCTACGGTCCGTTTCTCGCCGAGGCGCGCGCGTCGAAATACGATTTCGACCACCTCGCCACCCGCTTCGGCGTCAGCTTCGAGCAGGCCTGCCACCGCGCCACCACCTTGCAGCGCGAAGGGGCGCAAGGGGCGCCCTTCTTCTTCCTGCGCATCGACAATGCGGGAAACGTGACCAAGCGCTTCAACTCCACCGGCTTCCACCTCGCCGAGCATGGCGGGGCCTGCCCGCGGCTCGAAGTGCACAACTGCTTCCGCACGCCGGGGCGGATCGTCCCGCAATTCGTCGAGATGCCGGACGGCAGCCAGTATTTCGTGTTCTCGCGCACGGTGGACCGCCCCGCCTTCGCTCGCCACGCGCAGGATTTCCGGCTGGCCGTGGCGATGGGCTGCGCCGTCGCCCATGCGCCCGAGATCGGCTATGCGGAGAGCTTCGCGGTCGGCGGCGCGCGGATGACGCAGATCGGGATCAATTGCCGGGTCTGCCCCCGCGCCAATTGCGACCAGCGCGCCCATCAGGCGGCCTTCCTCTCGGCGCCTGTCGACGAGCGCCGGCGCGGGGCGACGCGCTACGAGAGCTGAGCGCGCGCCGCCTCAGCGCCGCAGGAAGGCGTCGAGCGCGCGGGCGGCGGCGATCTCGGGGGCGAGCGCGCCCGACAGCACGGCGCGCTCGATGTCGGGCAGCAGGGCCGCCACCTGCGGATCGGCGCGGAAGGCGGATTTCAGCCCTTCCTCGAGCTCCCGCCGGAACGCCTGCGCGGCCTGACTCGCGCGCCGTTTGGCGCGCCAGCCCCGCGCCCGGCGCGCCGCGTCCAGCGCCGCGATCTCGTCCCAGGCGGCCATCACCCCGGCCTCGGTCAGCGCCGAGACGGTCGCGGCCCGCGGCCAGCCCTCGGGGTCGTGCGGGCGGCGTCGCAGGAGGCGCAGCGCGCCGGCGTAATCGGCGCAGGTGCGGCGCGCCACATCCGCCATGTCGCCGTCGGCCTTGTTGACGAGAATCAGGTCCGCGATCTCCATGACGCCGCGCTTGACGCCCTGCAGCTCGTCGCCGCCGCCGGGGCTCAGCAGCAGCGCGAACACGTCGGTCATCTCGGCGACCATGAACTCCGACTGGCCGACGCCGACCGTCTCGACCAGCACCACGTCGAAGCCCGCCGCCTCGCACAGCGCGACCGCCTCGCGGGTGCGGCGGGCGACCCCGCCCAGCGAGCCGCCCGAGGGCGAGGGGCGGATGAAGGCGCGGGGCTCGCGCGACAGCCGGTCCATCCGCGTCTTGTCGCCGAGGATCGAGCCGCCGGTGCGCGCCGAGGACGGGTCAACCGCCAGCACCGCGACCCGCAGGCCACGCGCGATCAGCCCCATGCCGAGGCCCTCGATGAAGGTCGACTTGCCGACCCCCGGCGCGCCGCTGAGGCCCACGCGCAGCGCGTCGCCGGTTCCGCCGAGCCGCTCGAGCAGGGCGGTCGCGGTTGCGCGATGATCGGGCCGGGTGGATTCGGCCAGCGTGATCGCGCGCGCGAGCGCGCGCCGCTCTCCCGCGCGCAGCCGGGCTGCGAGACCGGCGGCGAGGTCTGCGGCGGCGGCGTCGGCGGGCGGCGCGTCCTTCGGGGCGGTCATCGGCGCGCCTCCTTCCGGGCCGCCAGAGCGCGGCGGCCATGTTTCCGCCGTGCTGTTTCGCTTGTATCGCGGCGATCCGCAATCGCCCGAAGGCGCCTGACATGCGTGCCGTCCCGTTCGCCCTCGCCCTCGCCCTCCTTTGCGCCGCGCCCGCGCAGCAGGCAGCCGCCACGGAGCTTCGCGACCCCTGGGCCGCCGATTACGACGTCTGGCTCGGCGGCTTCCGGCTCGCCGCGCTGCGGGTGGAGATGGCCCCGGCGCCTGAAGGCTGGCGCGCGCGCGCCGAGGTGACGACCAAGGGGCTCGCCGCCTTCTTCATCCCGGCGCAGGGGGCGGCGGAGGCGGCGCCCGGCTGGTTCCGCGCCCGCGGCGATTTCGACGGGCTGCTTCAGACCGTGGAGATGCGCCACGCCGCCGGCGCCGCACCCGAAATCCGCGCCGAGCCCGCCCTGCGCCAGCGGGCCTACGACGCGCCGCCGCAGACGCTGCGCGGCGCGCTCGACCCGCTGACGGCGGCGGTGGCCGCGCTGTCGCCGCGCCCGGCGGCGCAGGCCTGCGGGCAGCGCGTGGAGGTCTTCGACAGCCGCCGCCGCTTCGACCTCGCGCTCGGGCCGGGGGTCCGCGAGGGCGGGATGCTGCGCTGCGAGGGCGCCTATGTCCGCGTCGCGGGCTTCAAGGACAAGCACATGCGCCTGCCCGACTCGGCCTTCACCCTGTGGTGGCGGGTCCGAGACGGGGTGGCGGAGTTCGAGAAGGCCGTCGCGCCGACCCCGCTCGGCCACGCCGTCGCGAAGCGGCGCGCCGAGTGACAGCGCGCAAGGCGGGAGCCTGACGCGGGGGCCTGACAAGAGGCGCGAAACCGGCTCTTGTCGCGCGGGCGCTCCGGTGGGATTCGGAGATCGCCGCAACCGGAGGTTCCCGATGTACGCCGTCGAAGTCCGCGACCATGTCATGATCGCCCATTCCCTGCCCGGCGAGGTGTTCGGCCCGGCGCAGGGCAAGCACGGCGCGACCTATGTGGTGGACGTCGCCTTCTTCCGCAGCGAACTCGGCCCCGAGCGCATCGTGGTCGACATCGGCCGCGCGCTCGACGCGCTCAAGGCGGCGCTCGCGCCGCTCGCCTACGCCGATCTCGACGAGGCGCCGGCCACACGAGGCGAGCTGACCACCACCGAATGGCTCTGCCGCTTCATTTTCGACCGGCTCGCGGCGGCGGCGCGCGAAGGGGCGCTCGGGCCGGGCTCGGAGGGGGTCGAGCGCATCCGCGTGACGCTCAACGAAAGCCATGTCGCGCGGGCGTGGTTCGAAGCGGCGCCGTGATCGCCGCTGCCGCTGGGGCGGTCTTCGCGATCCCCGGCGATCTCGACGCGCCGACCGGCGGATACGCCTATGCGCGCCGGGTGCTCGCCGAAGCGCCCGGCGTCGGGCTGCGCCTGCGCGTCCTGACGCTGCCGGGCGACTTCCCGCATCCTTCGGCGACGTCGGTCGATGCGACGGCGCAGGCCTTGGCGGAGGTCGCGCCGCAGACGCCGATCCTCGTCGACGGTCTCGCCTTCGGCGCGCTGCCGGAGGCGGCGCTGGCCGCTGTCCGCGCGCCGATGGCTTGCCTGCTGCACCACCCGCTCTGCCTTGAAGCGGCGGGGGCGCCCGAGGCCGAAGCGCTGCGCGTCCGCGAAAGCGCCGCGCTGCGCCACGCCCGCGCCGTGATCGTGACGAGCCGCGCGACGCGGGACGACGCCGCGTCGCTGCTCGGCCTCGATCCCGCGCGCGCGACGGTCGCCGAGCCGGGTCTCGACCCGGTCGCCTTTTCGCCGCCGGTCGCCGAGGATCCGCCGCTGATCCTGAGCGTCGGCTCGCTGATCCCGCGCAAGGGCTTCGACGTTCTATTGGAGGCTCTGGCGCGGATCGGCGATCTCGGCTGGCGGGCCGTCCTCGCCGGTTCCGAACGCGACGTCGACTGCGCCGCAGCGCTGCGCGCCCGCATCGACGCGCCCGATCTGCGCGACCGCGTCGCGCTGCGCGGCGCGCTGGACCGCGGCGGCATCGACGCGCTCTATCGGCGCGCGGCGCTCTTCTGCCTGCCGTCGCGGCATGAGGGCTACGGGATGGTCTTCGCCGAGGCGATGGCGCATGGCCTGCCGGTCGTCGCCGCCGACATCGCCGCCGCGCGCGAAGTGATCCCTCCCGCCGCCGGCCTGCGCACGCCGGTGGACGACCCGGCGGCGCTCGCCGAGGCGCTGCGCGCCCTGCTGGCCGACCCCGCGCGACGCGGGCGGATGGGTATGGCGGCGCGGGCGCATGCGCGCGGCCTGCACGGCTGGGACGAAACGGCGCGCCGCATCGCCGCCGTCCTCTCCGCGTTGCGGCCCGCGCCGTGAGCGGCTTCTCGGCGGATTGGCTGGCGCTGCGCGCCCCGGCGGACGCCCGGGCGCGCGACGCGGGGCTGGCGCGCGCGCTCGCGGCGTGGGCGAAAGCGCGGGCCGAGGCGCGCGGGCCGATCCGCGTCGTCGATCTCGGCGCGGGAACCGGCGCGACGCTCGCGGCGCTCGCCGACATCCTGCCGGGGGTCCGGTGGCGCCTGGTCGATCACGACCCCGCCCTGCTGCGCCTCGCCGCCGCGCGCGGCGCGGAACTCGGCGCGCAGGTCGAGACCCTGGCGGCGGACCTGTCGCGCGATCTGGCGGCGGCCTTCGACCCCGCGCCCGATCTGGCGACGGCGTCGGCCTTCTTCGACCTCGCCTCCGCCGACTGGATCGACGCTTTCGCGGAGGCGGCCGCGCAGGCCGGCGCGGCGGTCCATGCGGCGCTCAGCTATGACGGGCGCGAGGCATGGACCCCGCCGCATCCCGACGACGCCGCCGTCCACGCCGCGTTTCTGGCCGACATGCGGCGCGACAAGGGGCTGGGGCCGGCGCTCGGCGCCGGGGCCGCGGCGCATCTGGCGCAGGCGCTGCGCGCGCGCGGCTACAGCGTGGCGGAGGCCCGTTCGGACTGGGACCTGACCGCCCCGCGCGACGCAGCGCTGATCGCGGCGCTGGCCGAGGGAAAGGCCGACGCCGTCCGCGCCTCCGAAGGCTGGCGCGCCGCGCGGACGGCCGCGACCCGCGCGCGCATCGGCCATGTCGATCTGCTGGCGACGCCCGGCTGAGGCGCGCTCGCCACAGGGCTCACCACAGGGCGATGCGCGCGAACACCCCGTCCTTGCGGACGTTGCGGTGATAGAGGGCGGCTGCGACATGCAGGACGACGAGGGCGATGAGCAGGATCGCGCAGGTGCCGTGCAGAGCGAGCAGGAACTCCGCCACCGGCCGGTTGGGCGCGACGATGCCGGGCAGATCGAACAGCCCGAACACCGGCAATGGCGCGGGATAAGCCGACGTCCCGGCCCATCCGAGGATCGGCGTCGCCACGAGCAGCGCATAAAGCCCGACATGCATCGCCCGCGCCGCCGCGCTCTGGACGGCGGGGATCGCGCCCGCGTGGCTCGGCGCCGGCCAGATCAGCGCCGCCGCGAGACGGGCCGCGACCAGCGCCAGCGCGACGGCGCCGACCGATTTGTGGAAGTTGTAGAGCGCGTCGAACGAGCCCGCGCCGAACGCCCCCTCGATGCTGTCGCGATTGTCGAAATCGGTGAAGACCAGCCCGGCGGGGACCATGCCGATCACGACGATCGCGCCGGCCCAGTGCAGGGCGCGGCGAAGAAAGTTCAGCCTCGCAATATCTCTGGCCATCTCCCGGTCCTCATTCCGCCGCTTCGAGCCGCGCGCGCAGGTCGCAGGTGAACAGCACGTCGCCGTCCTCGAAGGCGTGCACGCTGGTGGCCGGGCGCAGCGCGTCGCTCAGCTCTTCGATCGGGCGCAAGGTGATCCCCGGCTTGCCCGAGCCGAGGATCATCGGCGCGACCAGAAGATGCAAGAGGTCGATGCGGCCCGCGTCGAGGAACCGCCCGATGGTCTGCGCGCCTCCCTCCACGAGAATGCGGAGCAGCCCGCGCGCCGCGAGCGCGGCGACGATGGCGTCCGGCGCGAACGTCCCGTCAGGTCCGGGGGCGATCGTCAGCCGCTCGACGCCGGGCGGCGGCGGCGGCGCGTCCGGGCCGGCGACCGACAGCGTCGGGGCCGCTCCGTCGACGAAAAGCCGCGCAGCGGCGGCGGCGCGTCCGCTCGGGTCGATCACGACTCGCGCGGGATTGCGCCCCGGGGCCAGCCGCACGGTCAGCTGCGGATCGTCCGCCGCCACCGTTCCGACGCCGACGACGACGGCGTCCACGCTCGCCCGAAGCCGGTGCAGATGCGCCAGCGCCTCGCACCCCGAGATGTATTTCGACGCGCCGGTGATGGTCGCGATGCGCCCGTCCAGCGTCTGGCCGAGCTGCGCCACGACGATGGGCGACGCCGCGCGTCGGCGGGTCAGCGGGGCCAGCGCGATGGCGGGATCGTACCGCATGATCACTCCGCCGCCTGAAGACGCTGCGCGGTCCCGTCGCGCTGCACGTCGCGCGGGGCCGGCGCCGGGGCGCGCCACGGATGGCGCTTGAACCACGCCGCGCCGTAGGCCGTCGCGATCAGCAGCGCAAAGCCGGTCAGATTGACCGCGGCGACTGTCCAGACGCCGCGCCCCAGATGGTCGAGCGCCAGCCCCATCATCTGCGACAGCGGGATCGACGTCATGAACACCGCCAGCGACTGCGTCCCCACCTTTCGGATCACCGGCGCCGCCGCGACCACCAGATCGCGCGCGACGAAATCCCGAGCGCGCGCCGGCGCCGCGTTCCAGACCAGCGTGATGAGCGCGGCGAGATGGATCAGCGCGATCAGGCCGGCGCCGTCGCCGAACAAGGGAAAATGAGCCAAAACGAACGCGTCCAGCGCAGGGGCCAGAGCGCGGATCGCATCGATATAGGCGTAGGGCGCGGTCAGCAGCGCGACGGGCGCCGCCAGCGCCGCGCGCAACCGCCGCGTCGCCTGCGGGGGCTCGCGCACGGTCAGCCCCTCGTCGAGCAGCCGCCCGCGCGGTCCGACCGCCATCCACGCCAGATAGGCGAGCGCAAGGAAATGCAGATAGCGCAGCGCGCCGAACCACGTCTTGACCCACAGCGGCTCGATTTCCGCCCGCAGCCCGGCGATCGCGAGATGCGCCTCCGAACCGTGGGGGATGAAGAACCCCTCATGGATCTTGAACCACGCGAAAGGGGTCGAGAGCAGGAGGACCGCCGCCGCGGCCCATGCCAAAGCGCGGCTGCGCGGCGGCGGCTTCAGCCAGCCCATGCCAAAGGCGAAGCCGGTGAAAAAGACGAGCTGCCAGGCGAAGGGATTGAAGAACCATGTCCGCACGCCCTGCGGATCGGCGGGCAGGTTCATCCATTGCACGAGCGCCGACCAGCCCTGCGCCGGCGGCCCGCCCTCGACGAAGCCGACGCCCGCCAGCGTCGCGAGGCCCCAGCTGAGCGCCATGCCCGCCCCCACCGCCGGCATGCCGCCTGCGCGATGCAGCGCCATCGCCACCGGGATCATCGCCAGGATCGCAAGATACATCGGCAGGATGTCGAAAAGCCCGGGCACGTAGGTCAGCGTCAGCAGACCGACGAGCGTCGGCCCGGTCTCCTCGAAGAATGGCACGACATAGGGTTCGCGGATGTAGACGCGACCCTCGATCCCCCAGCCGTTCAGGTCGATTGCGACCAGCAGCGCAACCGTCAGCAGGAACACGCCGACATGCGCCCAATAGACCTGCCAGACCCGGAAAGCGACGCGCGCCGCGCCCATCAGCCAGCCGCGCGCTGCGAACACGGCGCCAAAGGCCATCGCCGAGGCCATACCCGAGCAGAACACGAAAATCTCGGTCGCATCCGAAAAACCGAACCGCGCCGGAATCCACAGCGCCCACACATTGCCGGGAACATGCGAAAGCAGGATGATGAACATCGCGACGCCGCGGAAAAAGTCGAGACGCGGGTCGCGCGGTCGCTTCGGAGTCGCCCTGGCAGGCGGATGGGTCACGTCGGACGCCTCCCCGTGGGCGGGCGCATGCGCGCCCACTCTCAATCAATCTTCAACTTATGCCAGCGACGGCGGCGCGGAAAGTGCCGCAACGCAATATCGCGCGGCGTTCACTCGCTTGTTCCCGCGCCGTCACGGGCGGTGAGGCCCCGTGAGACCGCGCTCGACGCGATCTTCGGCCCGTGGCAGTGCTGGCGACGCAGGGCGCATCCGGCGCCGGGGGGCCCGAAGACGCGCCTCCTGAAAGGCCATGGCGGCTGAGGACCGAGATGACTTCGCAGGCCCGCCTCGACGCCGCCTGGAGCTGCGCCCGCTACGAGGCCGCCCGCGCGCGCCTGCCGACCGCCGCCTTTCCCGCCGCGACGCGAGCGATCGCGACGCTTGAAGACCTCGCCGGCGACGTGGACGCCTTCGCGCTCGACGCCTTCGGCGTGCTCAATGTGGGCGACGCCCCGATCCCCGGCGCAGCCGAGCGGCTCGCGCGGCTGCGCGCCATGGGCAAGCGGTTGCTGGTGCTGACGAACGGGGCGACGCAGGCGCGCGCGGCGGCGCATGCGAAATATCGCGCCATGGGCTTCGACTTCGCCCCCGAGGAGGTCGTCGCGAGCCGCGACGTCGCCGCCGCGGCCCTCGCCGCGCGGCCCGGGGCCGCCGGGATGCTCTGGGCCGCCGCCTCCGGCCCCGCGCCGGATTTCTCCGACATCCCGCTTCCCATGGCCGACCTGCTGGCCGACCCGGCGTTGTTCGACCGCGCCGACGGCTTCGTCCTGTTCAGCGCCTCGGGCTGGAGCGACGCGCGTCAGGCGCGCCTCGTGGCCGCCCTGCGCGCCCGCCCGCGCCCGCTCGTCGTCGCGAATCCCGACATCGTCGCGCCGCGCGAGCGCGGCTTCACGCTCGAGCCGGGGCATTTCGCCCATCTCGCAGCGGACGCGACCGGGGTCGCGCCCGAGTTTCACGGCAAGCCGTTCCCGGGCGCTTACGCCGAAGTCCTGCGCCGGCTGGCGCCGATTCCGCCCATGCGCATCGCAGCCGTCGGCGACACGCTGCACACCGACATTCTCGGGGGACGCGCGGCGGGGATGCGGACCGTCCTCGCGCGCGATCACGGACTGTTCGCGGGCGTCGATCCCGCGCCCTTCGTCGCGCAGAGCGGGATCGTGCCCGATTTCGCGCTCGGCGCGATCTGACGCGGCTGCTGGACGCCTGCGCGCCCCTTGATATGGTGTCGCCCCATGAATGCTCCTCAGCATCTGGTGGCGGACGGCGCTACGGATCGCCCGCGCTTCGGCGAGTTCTTCGCCGGGGCCGGGATGGTGCGGGCGGGGCTCGGGCCGGGCTGGACCTGCGCCTTCGCCAATGATCTCGACCCGACGAAGCTCGCGACCTACCGCGCCAACTGGGGCGACGCGCATCTGCGCGAGGGCGACATCTGGGGCGTGGACCCTTCCGAGGCGCCGGGGCGGCTCGACCTCGCATGGGCGTCGTTTCCCTGCCAGGATCTGAGCCTCGCGGGGTTCGGGCGCGGTTTGGGGCGCGAGGCGGACGCGGCGCCGACGCGCAGCGGGGCCTTCTGGGGCTTCTGGCGGCTGATGCGCGCGCTCGGCGCGGAGGGCCGCGCGCCGAAGGTGATCGCACTCGAGAACGTCGTCGGCGCGCTGACTTCGCATGGCGGGCGCGACTTCGCGGCGCTCGCGGCGGCGCTCGCGGCGGAAGGCTACCGGTTCGGGGCGTTCGTCGCAGATGCGCGCGCGTTCCTGCCGCAGTCGCGGCCGCGCATGTTCGCCGTCGCGACGGCGCCGGACGTCGCGGTCCCCGAGGCGCTGCGGCGCGACGACCCCGATCCGCGCTGGCACACCGGCCCGGTTCTGCGGGCGCGCGCGGCGCTCGACCCGGCGACGGCGGGGGCTTGGGTCTGGTGGCGGCTGCCCGCGCCGGATTGCGCGCCGCCGCCGCTCGACGCGCTCATCGACGCCGACACCGAGGGCGTGCGCTGGCACAGCCCCGAGGAAACGGCGAGGCTGATCGGCCTGATGGCGCCGCTGCACCGCGCCAAGCTCGACGCGGCGCGGGCGGCGTCGCGCGCGTCGGGGGGGCGCGTCGTCGGAACGATCTACCGGCGCACCCGGCCCGGGCCGGACGGGGTGGGCCGGCAGCGGGTCGAGATCCGCTTCGACGGGACGGCGGGGTGCCTGCGCACGCCGGCGGGCGGCAGCTCGCGTCAGACCCTCGCGCTGGTGGAGGACGGGCGCGCGCGCACGCGGCTGCTTTCCGCGCGCGAGGCGGCGCGGCTGATGGGGTTGCCGGACGATTTCCGTCTGCCCGCGCGGTACACCGACGCCTACAGGGTCGCCGGCGACGGGGTGGCCGCGCCGGTCGTTCGGTTTCTGGCCGAGAGCCTGCTGGAGCCGCTCCTCGCGCGCTGACCCTCATTCCCTGCGGCCCCTGCGCGCGTTGGCGCCGCCGCGCCGCAGGGGTCTAATGGCGCGGCAACGAGAACCGGCGGCGCACGAAGGCGCGCGCGAGCCGGGCGGACCGGACGAAAGGGGACTTTCATGGCGCGGTGTTTCGCAGTGCTCGGGCCTTCGGGATCGGGGAAATCGACGCTGGTGGACGCGCTGGCGGGCGGGGGCGGCGCGAAGCGCGACGGCGAGTTGCGCGTGGCCCGCTTCACCGATCACGACGAGGCCTGGACCGCGATCGACTGCCCCGGCGCCATCGAGTTCATCGGCGAGGCGCAGTCGGCGCTGCTGGCCGCCGACGCCGCAGTCGTCGTCGTTTCGCCGCATCCCGAGCACGCGGTGCTCGCCGCGCCCTGGCTGCGGGCGGTCGAGGAGTCCGAGACGCCCGCGATCCTGTTCGTCAACCGCATGGACGAGGCGGCGGCGCAGGCCAGCGAGACCATCGCCGCCCTGCAGGACTACGCGCGCCATGTGCTGATCCTGCGCCAGATCCCGATCCGCAAGGACGGCGAGGTGGTCGGCGCGGTCGACCTCGTCTCCGAGCGCGCCTGGCGCTACCGCGAGGGCGCGCCCTCGGCGCTGGTGCCGATGCCGGCGGAGGTGGAGGCGCGCGAACACGAGGCGCATGAGGCGCTGCTCGAGACGCTGTCGGAGTTCGACGACTGGCTGCTCGAGGAGATCGTCGAGGAGCGCGCGCCGGAGGGCTCGGCCGTCTATCAGGTCTGCGCCAGGATGCTGCGCGAGAACACGGCCTTCCCGGCGCTGATCGGCTCCGGCCTGCATCGCAACGGGCTGGTGCGGCTGATGAAGGCGTTGCGCCATGAAGCCCCCGGCGTCGAGGCGCTCCGCGCGCGGCTGGCCGGGGGCGGCGCTGCGCCGAGCGCGGCGGCCTTCCACGCCAGCCATCGCAAGCATGTCGGCAAGGTGACGCTGGTCCGCGCGCTGACGGAGGGCTTGCGCCCCGGCGCGAGCCTCGGCGGCGGCGCGGTCGGCGCGCTGCTCGATCCGACTTCGGACAAGGCCGCCGCGATGGACGCCGCCGAGCCGGGCGCAGTGACCGCCGCCGTCAAGGCCGACCACCTCGCCCCCTGCAAGCTCTACGACGCGCAAGGCGCGCTCGACGCGCCGGCCTGGAGCCGCCCGCCCGCGCCGATGATCGCCCGCGCTCTGACGCCCGCCAACGCGCGCGACGATGTGAAGCTCTCGACGGCGCTCGCCGCTCTCGGGCAGGACGACCCTTCGGCCCATGTCGCGCAGGACCCCGAGACGGGCGCGCAGGTCGTGCGCGCGCAGGGTCCGCTGCACATGCGCGCGCTGCGCGAGCGGCTGGCCGAGGCGTTCGGCGTCGCCGCCGAGGAGGCCCCGGTGCCGCCTGTCTATCGCGAGACGATCACCCGCAGCGCCGAGACCCATCACCGCCACCGCAAGCAGACCGGCGGCGCCGGCCAGTTCGCCGACGTCAAGCTGCGGGTCGCGCCCGCCGAGCGCGGCGAGGGCTTCCTGTTCGACGAGCAGGTCAAGGGCGGCGCGGTGCCGCGCAACTACATCCCCGCCGTCGAGGAGGGCGCGCGCGAGGCGATGAAGCGCGGCCCCTTGGGCTTCGGCGCGGTGGACGTCGCCGTCACCCTGCTCGACGGCCAGCATCACGCGGTGGACAGCTCCGACATGGCGTTCCGGATCGCGGCGCGCGCGGCGGTGGCCGAGGCGCTGGCGCAGGCCGCGCCGGTGCTGCTTCAGCCGATCCACAAGGTGACGATCCACGCGCCCTCGGTCTTCGTCGGCGCGCTCTCGCCGCTCGTCTCGGGGATGAAGGGCCAGATCCTCGGTTTCGACCGCGATCCCGACGCGCGCGGCTGGGACGTGTTCCGCTGTCTGGCGCCGGGTGCGGCGCTCGACGAACTGGCCGGCGCGCTGCGGGGCGCGACGCAGGGCGTTGGCCGATTCGAGGCCGAATTCGACCACTACGAGGAGATCTACGGCAAGGAGGCCGACCGGATCGCCGAAATCTACGCGAGCGCGTCCGCCCGCGGCTAGAGCGGAGATCGACCTGAAAGACGCAGGTCCTAACTGGGGACCTTTGTTTTTGAAGGGAAAATTGGGTTAACTGATCCCTTCGGACCGGCTTGCGCCCGAGCGGGCGCAGCCGGCGCACGGTCGTTCCCGGCCGGGCGCGTCAGTTGGCGTAAGTCTCGTCGAGCGCATAGCCGGCGGCGCGGACGGTGCGGATCGGGTCGCGCTCGCCGCGGTTGTTGAGCGCCTTGCGCAGCCGCCCGACATGCACGTCGACAGTGCGCGCCTCGACATAGACGTCGCGGCCCCAGACCAGATCGAGCAGCTGCTCTCGGCTGAACACCCGCCCCGGGCGCTGCAACAGGCAGTCGAGCAGGCGGAATTCGGTCGGCCCCAGATGCACCTCGCGGTCGGAGCGGCGCACGCGGCGGGTCTCGCGGTCGAGGATGATGTCGCCGAAGGTCGCCACGTCGCCCGACAGGGTGGGGCGGGTGCGGCGGAGCACGGCGCGGACCCGCGCCAGCAGTTCGGTCATCGAGAAAGGCTTGGTGAGGTAGTCGTCGGCGCCGGTGTCGAGGCCGCGGATGCGGTCGTCCTCCTCGCCGCGGGCGGTCAGCATGATGATCGGCAGGTCGCGGCACTCGCCGCGCACCCGCACCTGCCGGCAGATCTCGATGCCCGAGACCCGCGGCAGCATCCAGTCGAGCAGCACGAGGTCGGGCTTGTCCTCCGACACGGCGATCAGCGCTTCCTCGCCGTCCTGACAGATCTGAACTGCGAAGCCCTCCTTGCGGAGATTGTAGTCGAGCAGCGCGCAGAGCGCCTCCTCGTCCTCCACCACCAGAATGCGCGCCGTCATGCGGTCCCCCGTCGCTGTCTCAGTCGCTGCCTCAGACGTCGAAATCGAGCATCGCGTCGAGCGGTTCGCCCTTGGGTCGGTCGTCGCCGAGCGGTTCGCCCTCGACGACGTAATAGGCCATCTCCGCGATGAAGGTCGTGTGGTCGCCGATCCGTTCGAGGTTCTTGGCGACGAACAGAAGCTGGCTGCACAGCCCGATCGTGCGCGAATCCTCCATCATGTAGGTGATGAGTTCGCGAAACAGCGAATTGTACATCTCGTCCACCTCGACGTCGCGCCGCCAGACCGACAGCGCGAGCGCGGTGTCGCGGGCGGTGTAGGCGTCGAGCACTTCGGTGAGCTGGATCAGGGTCTGGCGGCCCATCCGCACCACGGGCGCCGCGAGGTGGATCGGCTGGCCGCGGGTCAGCGCCTGGCTGCGGCGGGCGATGTTCTTGGAGAGATCGCCGATGCGCTCGAGCGTCGAAGCGATCTTTAGAGCGGCGATGGTCTCGCGCAGGTCGTTCGCCATCGGCTGACGCAGCGCGAGGGTGCGGATGGAGAGCAGTTCGAGCTCGGCCTCCATCCGGTCGAGCACCTTGTCGCGGGCGACCACCTCGGCGGCGAGCGCGGCGTCGCGGCGCTGCACCGCTTCGAGGGCCTGAGAAAGCAGCTCCTCCGCCAGGCCGCCCATTTCCGAGATCTTCGTCGAGAGCTGCTGGAGATCGCTGTCGAAGGCTGAGACGATATGCGGCATCGAACGCGTCCTGACCCTAGGAAAACCGTGCGGTGCGTCGAGGATCGGCGTCCGCATTCTTGTCTATACCTATTCCGCGCCGCCGCTTTTGCAATCGCCCGCGCGGTTGCGCGACGGTGCGGGCGGTTGTCGCCATTGCGCAGCTTCTACGCAGGTGCGGACACGGAATTCCGACAGTTCGGCGACATTTTCACGACAGCGGAGGCGGGGGCGGGGGCGGGGGCGGCGCGCCCGACGCGTTCAGACGACAGGCGCCGGCGCGGGGGGCTGCGAGGCGTCGGAGAACGCCGGAAGCCAGACGGTGAACACCGCCCCCTCGCCGACCACGCTGGCGACGGCGAGATCGCCGCGATGGCGATTCAGGACATGCTTCGCGATGGCGAGCCCCAGCCCGGTGCCGCCGCGCTCGCGCGAGCGCGCGGCGTTGACGCGGTAGAAGCGCTCGGTCAGCCGCGGCAGATGCTCGCGCGCGATGCCGGGGCCGGCATCGGCGACTTCGACGCCGAGCATCGCCTTGCGCGGCCCCGGGCCCGAGGCGGGGCGCACGCGGATCGGCCCGTCCGCGCCGGCGTATTTGATCGCGTTGTCGATCAGGTTCATGAACACCTGCGCGATCTCGTGCCGGTCGCCCCGCACCACCATCCCCGACAGAGGCAAGGCGACTTCGATGCGGGTGCGGTGCAACTCGGCGAGCGGCCTCAGCGCGCCGGCGACTTCCCAGATCACTTCGGCGAGGTCGAGCGGTTCGCGCGGCTGGACATGTTCGTTGATCTCGATCCGGTTGAGCGAGAGCAGGTCCTCCACCAGCCGCTTCATCCGGGCCGCCTGCTGCGCCATGATGCCCAGAAAGCGCTGCGCCGCTTCCGGATCGTCCCTGGCGTGGCCCTGCAGCGTCTCGATGAACCCGGTGATCGACGCGAGCGGGGTCTTTAGCTCGTGGCTGGCGTTGGCGACGAAATCGCGCCGCAGTTCCTCGGCCTTGGCCATGCGGGTCCGGTCTTCGAGCAGCACCACCACGGCCGGCGCGTCGGCCTCGGACGCCGCGTCGGGCAACGGGCGGATATGGGCGTGCACGGCGCGCTCGGTGGCGCGCAGGAGCGTCAGGTCGATCTCCGAGGCGCGCCGCTCGGCGAGCGCGGCGGTCATCGCCTCGAGCAGCGCCGGCGCCCGGAACGCCGCCGAGCAGTGGAGGCCGACCACGTCGCGCTCGAGCAGGTCGCGCGCGGCGTCGTTCTGGAACAGCACCCGCCCGTCGCCGCCGAGCAGCGCCAGCCCGATGGGAAGCTGCTCCAGCACGGCGCGGCCGCGCCCGAGCGGCAGGGCCAGCGCCATCGTCGGCGGGGGAGCCTGCATGGTCCCGGCGGGGCCGTTCCGGCGGCGCGCGAGCGGCAGCGCCGCAGCCAGCCCCGCCAGCGCGCCGGCGCAGGCCGCCAGCCACGCCGCAGCCCCGAACGCCGCAGCGCCAAGGCTGACGGCGAGCGCCGCGAGGACGGTAATCGGGACAAGCGCTGCGCGCGGCACGGTCACGGCGGTCGACTCTCGGAAAAGCAGGTCGCCCGCTCTAGCACGGAGAGGGCTCCGGCGATAAGCGCGATGGCGTTCACGCGGCAGTCGCATATCTATGCGTGGATCGGGACGTCCCTTGAACGAGTCGCGCGCAATGATCCGCTACGACCTCCGCTGTTCCAACGGCTGCGTCTTCGAGGCGTGGTTCCGCGACAGCGCGGCCTATGACGCCCAGCGGGCGCAAGGCGCGGTGACCTGCGCCGTCTGCGGCGGCGGGGAGGTCGAGAAAGCCGTGATGGCCCCTGCGGTGCGCGGGCGCAAGGCGGCGCCGGACGCATCGAAGGCCGCCGCTGCCCCCGCGCTCTCCGCCCCGCCCGCGAGCCCTGTCGCGCAATCGCTGGCGGCGCTGCGCGCCCATGTAGAGGCCAATGTCGAGCATGTCGGGCCGCGCTTCGCCGCGGAGGCGCGGCGCATCCATCTCGGCGATGCGCCCGAGCGCGCGATCTGGGGCGAGGCGACGCCGCAGGAGGTCCGCTCGCTGAAGGAGGACGGCGTCCCGGTCGCCCCGCTGCCCTTCTCCCGCCGCGACGACTGAGTGATGTCGCGCGATCTGTCCGGTGAGTTCCGCGCCTGGGCCGGCGTCGCGCGGTCGCTGCGCATCTACCGCCTCGACCGCGCCCATGCCGCGAGCCTGCGCCGCTTCCTGAGCCCGATGGTGCGGCCCGGCGATCTGGCGTTCGACGTGGGCGCCCATGTCGGCGACCGCGTGGCGGCGCTGCGCGCGCTCGGGGCGCGGGTGGTGGCGGTGGAGCCGCAGGCGCGGCTCGCGCGGGTGCTGCGGCTGCTGCATGGACGCGACGCGGGCGTGGAGATCGTGCGCGCGGCGCTGGGCGCGGCGGAAGGCGCGGCGGTGCTGCGGGTGAACCGCGCAAATCCCACGGTCTCGACGCTGTCGGAGGGCTTCGTCGCCGGCGCCGCGGGCGCGCCCGGCTGGGAAGGGCAAAGCTGGGACGCCGAGGAGACGGCGCCGATGACCACGCTCGACGCGCTGGCCGCGCGCTTCGGCCCGCCCGCCTTCGTCAAGATCGACGTCGAGGGGCATGAGGCGGAGGTGCTCGCCGGGTTGAGCGCGCCGCCGCCGCTCCTGTCCTTCGAAGTCGTCGCCGCGGCGCGCGCAGCGGGCGTCGCGGCGCTGGAGCGCGCGCAGGCGTTGGGCTATGGCGGCTTCCGGCTGTCGCTCGGCGAGAGCCACGCCTGGGAGACCGACTGGCTCGACGCGGCGGCGATGCGCGACCTCGTCGCGGGTCTGCCCGACGCGGCGAATTCGGGCGACGTGTACTGCCGGCCCTGAGGGCTCGGCTTGCTCTGGCGGGGGCGCGCCTGTAAGAGGCGCGCGTCGCGCTCGGGGCGGATTTCCGCGGGCCCCGGACCGTCCTGAGGAGCCCCCATGCCCCGGCCCAACCCGCGCCTCGTGATGAAGTTCGGCGGAACCTCCGTCCGCGATCTCGACCGAATCCGCAACGCCGCCGAAAAGGTCCGCGCCGAAGTCGCGCGCGGTTACGACGTGGCGGTGGTCGTCTCGGCGATGGCGGGCGAGACGAACAAGCTGGTGGACTGGGTGCGCGGCGCATCGGCGGAGCCGGGCGAGCGGGCCGCCTTCTACGACGCGCGCGAATACGACGCGGTGGTGGCCTCGGGCGAGCAGGTGACTTCGGGGCTGATGGCGCTGACGCTGCAGCAGATGGGGGTGCCCGCGCGCTCCTGGCAGGGCTGGCAGGTGCCGCTTCGGACGTCGGACGCGCATGGCGCGGCGCGGATCGAGGCGATCGAGACCGAGGCGCTCGACCGGAAATTCGAGGAAGGGCTGCACGCGGTGATCGCGGGGTTCCAGGGCGTGGCGCCCGACGGGCGGATCGCGACGCTGGGGCGCGGCGGCTCGGACACCTCGGCGGTGGCCTTCGCGGCGGCGCTGGGGGCGGAGCGCTGCGACATCTACACCGATGTCGACGGGGTCTACACCACCGACCCCCGGCTGGAGCCGCGCGCGCGCAAGCTCGACCGCATCAGCTACGAGGAGATGCTGGAGCTGGCCTCGCTCGGGGCGAAAGTGCTCCAGACCCGCTCGGTCGAGCTCGCGATGCGCTACAAGGTGCGGCTGCGGGTGCTGTCCTCCTTCGAGGACGGCCCCGGAACGCTGGTCTGCGACGAGGAGGAGATCATGGAATCCAAAGTTGTGAGCGGCGTGGCCTTCCAGCGCGACGAGGCGAAGGTGACGCTGCTCGGCGTCGCCGACCGCCCCGGCGTCGCCGCCTCGATCTTCGGCCCGCTGGCCGAGGCGGGGGTGAATGTGGACATGATCGTCCAGAACATCTCCGAGGAAGGTCTGACCGACATGACCTTCTCGACCGCCGCAGACGATCTGGCGCGCGCCAAGGCGGTGCTGGAGGCCGCCCGCGACGCGATCGGCTTCCGCGAGATCGTGGCCGATGCGGGCGTCGCCAAGGTGTCGGTCGTGGGCATCGGGATGCGCAGCCATGCCGGCGTCGCGCAGAAGATGTTCGCCGCGCTGGCGGCGGAGGGCGTCAACATCAAGGTGATCACCACCTCCGAGATCAAGGTGAGCGTGCTGATCGACCGGAAATATCTTGAACTCGCCGTGCGGGCGTTGCACGACGCCTTCGAGTTGCACGCCGCCTGAATTTCGCCCGACGCGGGAGCGGCCCGAGGAAACTGGACCATGACGCCCACCGCCGGCGTCGGGTCGCGCGCCTTGCTGCGCCGACTGCGTCAGGTGATGGCGGAGCCCGGCGACGGCCAGCAGCGGCTCGACAAGATCACCGCGATCATCGCGACCAACATGGTCGCGGAAGTCTGCTCGATCTATCTGCGCCGCGACGCGCGAACGCTGGAGCTGTGCGCGACCGAAGGGCTGCGCAAGGACGCCGTCCACAAGGCCAAGCTGCGCATCGGCGAAGGGCTGGTCGGCCAGATCGCCGCGCGCGCCGAGCCGCTCTCGACCGACGACGCGCCGAACGCGCCGGGCTTCCAGTATCTGCCGGAGACGGGCGAGGACATCTACCGCTCCTTCTGCGGCGTGCCGATCCAGCGGCTGGGCAAGATCCTCGGCGTGCTGGTGGTGCAGAACACCGCGCGGCGCGCCTACGCCGAGGACGAGATCGACGCGCTGGAAGTCGTCGCAATGGTCATCGCCGAGATGGCCGAATCGGGCGCGCTGACGGCGGGGCGCGGGATCGACCTCGCCCATCGCGGCCCGCATGTGACGCGCGCGGTCGGCGCGGCGGAGGGCGCGGCGATCGGGCCTGCGCATCTGCACGAGCCGAAAGTCGTCATCCTCAACCCCATCGTCGACGACGTCGAGGCCGAGCGGACCCGTCTGCGCGGCGCCATGGACCAGCTGCGCGAGGAGGTCGACCGGCTGCTCGAGACCGACGTGCTGAAGGCCGGCGGCGAGCATCGCGACGTGCTTGAGACCTACCGCATGTTCGCCCATGACAAGGGCTGGCTGCGCCGGCTCGACGAGGCTGTGTCCTCGGGCGTGATCGCCGAAGTCGCGGTGGAGCGGGTGCAATCGGCGGCTCGGGCGCGCATGGACCGGGTCGCCGACCCCTATCTGCGCGAGCGGCTCCACGATCTCGACGATCTCGCCAACCGGCTGCTGCGGCTGCTGACCGGGGCCGACAACACCCCGCCCCCGGAAGGCTCGATCCTGATCGGGCGCTCGGTGGGGCCGGGCGAGCTGCTGGAGTTCGGCGGGCGGATAAAGGGCGTCGCGCTCGAGGAGGGCTCGGCGGGCGGGCACGCCGCCATCGTGGCGCGCGCGCTCGGCATTCCGCTGGTGGTGCAGGCGCACGGGATCGTCGCCGAGGCCGAAAGCGGCGACCGGGTGATCCTCGACGGCGAGGAGGGCGCGGTGTTCCTGCGCCCCGAGCCGAGCGTGCTCGACGCCTTCGAGGAGAAGCTCGCGCAGGAGGCCGAAGCCCGAAAGCTCTACCGCGCCCTGCGCCGCCAGCCCGCCCGCACGCGAGACGGCGTCGAGATCTCGCTTCACATGAATGCGGGCCTCGTCTCCGACATGGGCCGGCTGGAGGAGAGCGGGGCCGACGGGGTGGGCCTTTACCGCACCGAGCTGATGTTCATGATCCGCGCCACCATGCCGGGGCGCGACGCGCAGGCCGACATCTACCGCCGCATCCTCGACGCCGCCGACGGCAAGCGCGTCGCGTTCCGCACGCTCGACATCGGTTCGGACAAGATCCTGCCCTATCTCAAGCGCCACGAGGAGGAGAACCCGGCGATGGGCTGGCGCGCCCTGCGCTTCGGGCTCGACCGGCCATGGCTGATGAAGATGCAGCTTCAGGCGCTGCTGCGCGGGGCCGGCCACCGCAAGCTGACGGTGATGTTCCCCTTCGTCTCCGAGCCGGCGGAGTTCCGCGCCGCGCGCGAGCTGCTGCTGCGCGAGCGCGACCGGCTCGCCGCCGCGGGCAAGCCCGCGCCCGAGCATCTGGAGATCGGCGCGATGCTGGAGACGCCGTCGCTCGCCTATGCGCCGGACAGCTTCTTTCGCGACGTCGATTTCCTGTCGGTGGGCGGCAACGACCTCAAGCAGTTCTTCTTCGCCGCCGACCGCGGCAACGAGCGGGTGCGGCGGCGCTACGACCCGCTCTCGACGTCCTGGCTGCGGTTCCTCGGCGACGTGGTGGCGCGCTGCGAGGCGCTGGGCGCGCCCTTGTCCTTCTGCGGCGAGGCGGCGGGGCGGCCGCTCGAGGCGCTGGCGCTCGCCGCCGTCGGCTTCCGGACGCTCTCGGTGCGGGCCTCGGCCATCGGGCCGGTGAAGCGGCTTCTGCGCAGCGTCGACATGCGCGAGGCGCGCGCCGTGGTCCGCGCCGCCATCGCCGCCGAGGACGCGTCGGCGCGCGGACGGCTGACCGACTGGGCGCGCGCGGCCGGGGCGCCGCTCTGAGCGGGAGGGCGGCGAGGCGGCGGCGCCGGCCGGCATGGGCGATGAGGACTGCGCCCTCCCTCGGGCGGGCGCTTAGGAACGACTTGGCCAAGCGGTTTATGGCGTTCAAATACTTCGACGGTTCAGCCATTTGAGGCGTTGCGATGCGCCCGCCCTGGGGGAGGGAGGGCGCGGTCCGTGCTGGTCGCACGGACCAATGGGCGAGCGACGGCCGTCCACTAGAGCGCAAGGGCCGCCGGTCGCCGAGCGTCGGCGGCGCGCCTCCCGGGGCGCGCGCAGCCCTCTCGCTCCCGCCCGTCGAAAGTCCTAAAAGCCGGACATTCGACGCGAGGACAGGCGACGCCCCGATGATGCTGCGCGACGCGACCCCGGACGACATCGACGCCATCGTCGCGATGCTCGCCGACGACCCGCTCGGGCGCGACCGCGAAGCGCCGGGCGACCCCGCCTATCGCGCGGCCTTCGACGCCATCGCCGCCCAGCAGGGCAATGCGCTGATCGTCGCCGAGCGCGACGGCGTCGTGATCGGCTGCCTCCAGCTCACCTTCCTGCCGGGCCTGTCGCGCAAGGGCCAGATCCGCGCCCAGATCGAGGGCGTGCGCGTGGCGCGGGTTGCGCGCAACGGGGGGGTCGGGGCCGCGCTCGTCGAGGAGGCGCTGCGCCGGTCGCGCGCGGCGGGCTGCGGCATGGTCCAGCTCGCCACCGACCGCAGCCGCGCGGACGCCCAGCGCTTCTACGCCCGCCTCGGCTTCGAGGCGAGCCATGTCGGCATGAAGATGATGCTCTGAATTTTCCCTCCCCTCCCGGGAATGCGCCGCCCGCTCGCGCGTTCTTTCCGCGGGCGGCGCCTGAGGCCGCCGGATGACAGGAGGATCCGATCCGATGAAGCACTTCCGCAAACTGCGCTCGGGCGTCGACCCCAAGCCCTTCCTCGACGAAATCGCGTCTGTGCCAAATGCGTGGGGTCTGTCGCAGGGCCGGCAGGAGAAGATCGCCGTGCAGCGCGAAGCCCTCGCCATCCCGCTGCGCGGCCTGCGCAAATCCGCGATCGGCGACCGCGCCCGCCGCGATGTGCACGAGAGCCGATGGACCAGCGCGTCGGCCGGGTTCCCGCGCGCCCGCGCCTTTCTGGAGAGCGTCGCCGCCGCCGAGGACGCGATCCTCGGGCGCGGCAAGATCGTCTGCCTGCCGGCGGGCCGCCGCGTCTATCCCCATATCGACCGCGGCGCCTATTACGAAGTGCGCGACCGCTATCATTTCGTGCTGCGCTCGACGCAGGGCTCGTGGATGCGCGCCGGCGACGAGGAGATGCGGATGCGCGAAGGCGAGCTGTGGTGGTTCGACAACCACGCCATGCACGAGGCGATGAACGACGGCGAGGAGGATCGCATCCACATGATCTTCGACATGCTCCCGCGCGCCCGCGCCGCGGAGGTGTTCGGCGAGACCGAAGCCGCCTGAGGCGCCGATCCGGCGCCCGAAGCGCGTCAAGGCGCGGCGGCCTGCGGGCCGCCGCCGTCTCGCGCGCGCGCCGCAAATGTTCTAGAAGGCGCGAATCCGACAGGGGACGCGCCATGCCCGACGATCTGCTGAATTCCTATCGCACCGGCCCCGACGAGAAGGGCCGCTTCGGCCTGTTCGGCGGCCGCTTCGTCGCCGAAACCCTGATGCCGCTGATCCTCGAACTCGAAGCCGAATACGCCCGCGCGAAAGTCGATCCCGCCTTTCACGCCGAAATGGACGACCTTTGGGCGCATTACGTCGGCCGCCCCTCGCCGCTCTACTTCGCCGAGCGCCTCACCGACCATCTCGGCGGTGCGAAGATCTATCTCAAGCGCGACGAACTGAACCACACCGGCGCGCACAAGATCAACAACGTGCTCGGCCAGATCCTGCTCGCCCGCCGCATGGGCAAGAAGCGGATCATCGCCGAGACCGGCGCGGGCCAGCACGGCGTCGCCACCGCCACGGTCTGCGCCCGCTTCGGCCTGCAATGCGTCGTGTTCATGGGCGCCACGGACGTCGAGCGCCAGAAGCCCAACGTGTTCCGCATGAAGCTGCTGGGCGCCGAGGTGGTCCCCGTCACCTCGGGCCGCGCGACGCTGAAGGACGCGATGAACGAGGCGCTGCGCGACTGGGTGACCAACGTCGCCGACACTTTCTACTGCATCGGCACGGTCGCCGGCCCCCACCCCTACCCCGCGATGGTGCGCGACTTCCAGTCGATCATCGGGCGCGAGGCGCGCGCCCAGATGCTCGAGCGCGAGGGGCGGCTGCCCGACAGCCTCGTGGCCTGCATCGGGGGCGGCTCGAACGCGATGGGGCTGTTCCACCCCTTCCTCGACGACAAGGAGGTGCGCATCATCGGCGTCGAGGCCGGCGGGCATGGCGTGGACGAGCGGATGGAGCATGCGGCGAGCCTAACCGGCGGGCGGCCCGGCGTGCTGCACGGCAACCGCACCTATCTGCTGCAGGACGAGGACGGCCAGATTCTGGAGGGCCATTCGATCTCGGCGGGGCTCGACTATCCGGGCATCGGGCCGGAGCACGCCTGGCTGCACGACATCGGGCGCGTCGAGTATGTGTCCGCCACCGATGCGGAGGCGCTGGAGGCCTTCCAGCTCTGCTGCCGCACCGAGGGGATCATTCCCGCTCTTGAACCCAGCCACGCGCTGGCGCATGTGACGAAGCTCGCGCCGACGCTGCCGGCGGATCATTTGATGATCCTCAACATGTGCGGGCGCGGCGACAAGGACATCTTCACCGTGGCCGAGCATCTCGGCGGCGGGCTGTGACGCAGGCGGCCGCGCGGGCCGCCCTTTCATTCGGAGGGCCCGCCGTGGCCGACTTCACCCCGGGCGACGTGGTCGTCCTGAAATCCGGTTCGATGCGCATGCTCGTCGAGAGCGTCGAGGGCGACGCCGTCTCGGTCGTCTGGGCCAATGACGGCGGCATCGGGCGCGACACGCTGCCCGCCTTCGCGCTCAACAAATGGGAGGATCGCGGCCCCCGCGAGGACCGCCCGGCCCCGCGCCCCCGGCCCCGCCGCGACGACGACGAGGGCGAGCGCCCCGCCCGCAAGCCCTATGGCGACAAGAAGCCCTACGGGGACAAGAAGCCCTATGGCGACAAGCCCTCCTACGCCGACCGCAAGCCCGCCGGGGAACGCCCGCCGCGCACCGGCATGGACGGCAAGCCCAAGCAGAAGACCTTCTACCGCAAGGACGACTGACGGCTCTGCCGTCCGTCGCGCGAGGTGCCGATGTCCCGCCTGACCGCCTGTTTCGACCGGCTCCGCGCCGAGAACCGCGTCGCCTTCGTCGCCTATGTGATGGCGGGCGACCCCGACCACGAGACGGCAATCGAGATCGCGAAGGGCCTGCCCGGCGCGGGCGTGGACGTGATCGAGCTCGGCCTGCCTTTCACCGACCCGATGGCGGACGGTCCGGCGATCCAGGCGGCGGGACAGCGCGCGCTCGCCGCAGGCGCGACGCTCCTCTCCACACTCGCCACGGCGCGCGCGGTCCGCGACGCGCACCCCGACACCCCCATCGTGCTGATGGGCTATTACAACCCAATCTACGCCCGCGGCGTGGACCGCTTCCTGAAGGAGGCCGTCGAGGCGGGCGTGGACGGCCTGATCGTCGTCGATCTCCCTCCGGAGGAGGACGAGGAGCTCTGCCTGCCCGCCGCCGCGGCCGGGCTGCATTTCATTCGCCTCGCCACCCCCACCACCGACGACGCCCGCCTGCCGCAGGTGCTGCGCAACGCGTCGGGCTTCGTCTATTACGTCTCCATCGCGGGCATCACCGGCGCCGCCGCCGCGAATGCGGCGCAAGTCGGCCCGCAGGTCGCGCGCATCAAGGCGCAGACCGACCTGCCCGTCTGCGTCGGCTTCGGCGTGCGCACCGCCGACGCCGCGGCGGAGATGGCGAAAGTCGCGGACGGCGTGGTGGTCGGCTCGGCGATCGTCTCGATGATCGGCGCGGGCGCCGCGCCCGCCGAGGTGCTGCGCTTCGTGTCCGAACTGGCGGAGGGCGCGCATGGCCGCTGACAAGGACGCCGGCTCGAGCTCCGGTTACGGCATGAACTGGCTGACCGATTATGTCCGCCCCAAGATCAACTCGCTGTTCTCGCGCCGCGAGATGCCCGAGAATCTCTGGCGCAAATGCGACGAGTGCGGGCACATGATCTTCCACCGCGAGCTCGCCGAGGCGCTCTGCGTCTGCCCCAATTGCGACCACCACATGCAGATTGCGCCGCGCGCCCGCCTCGACGCGCTGTTCGACGGCGCCGTCTGGATCGAAGTTCCCCTCAGCGATCCCGTCCCCGACCCGCTCAAGTTCCGCGACCAGAAGCGCTATCCCGACCGGATCAGGGAGGCCCGCACCGCGAGCGGCGAGCATGAGGCGATGCTGGTGGCGCGCGGCGAGATCGGCGGGCTGCAGACGGTCGTCGCCTGCCAGAACTTCGCCTTCATGGCCGGCTCGATGGGGCAGGCCGTGGGCGACGCGCTGCTGACCGCCGCCGAGACCGCGACTTCCGTCAACGCGCCCCTCGTCGTGTTTTCCGCTGCGGGCGGCGCGCGGATGCAGGAGGGGATCCTCTCGCTGATGCAGATGCCGCGCACCACCATCGCGGTGCAGCTGATGCGCGAGGCGCGCCTGCCCTTCGTGACGGTGCTCACCAACCCGACCACCGGCGGCGTCACCGCGTCCTATGCGATGCTCGGCGACGTGCAGATCGCCGAACCCGGCGCGCTGATCTGCTTCGCAGGCCCCCGCGTGATCGAACAGACCATCCGCGAGAAGCTGCCCGAAGGCTTCCAGCGCGCCGAATACCTGCTCGAGCACGGCATGCTCGACCGGGTGACGCACCGCAAGCAGATGCGCGACGAGCTCGCCCAGATCCTGCGCCTGCTGATGCGCGCCGCCCCCCGGGTGCATGGCGACCTGCCCGCCCCGCGCGAAGCGGTCGCGCCGCCGCCCGACCTCGGCGGAGCGGACGGCGCGTGAGCGCTGCGCCCGAGCGCCGGAACGGCGATCCCGACGCGATCCTCGCCCGCCTTCTGACGCTTCACCCCAAGGTCATCGATCTGACGCTCGGGCGCATGACCGCGCTGCTGGGCAAACTCGGGAACCCCGAGCGCGCCTGCCCGCCCGCGATCCACATCGCCGGCACCAACGGCAAGGGCTCGACGCATGCGATGCTGCGCGCGGGCCTCGAAGGCGCCGGCGCGCGCGTCCACGCCTACACCTCGCCGCATCTGGCCCGCTTTCACGAGCGCATCCGGCTGGCGGGGCGGCTGATCGACGACGCGGCGCTGTCGGCGCTGCTGGAGGAATGCGAGGCGGTCAACGCCGGGGCCCAGATCACCTTCTTCGAAATCACCACCGCTGCGGCCTTCCTCGCCTTCGCCCGCATCCCGGCCGACTGGCTGGTGCTGGAAGTGGGCCTCGGCGGCCGGCTCGACGCGACCAATGTGATCGACCGCCCCGCGCTGTGCGTGATCACGCCGGTCTCCTACGACCACCAGCAATTTCTCGGCGCGACGCTGGCCGAGATCGCCTTCGAGAAGGCGGGCATCCTCAAGCCGGGCGTCCCTTGCGTGGTGGGGCCCCAGACGGACGAGGCGCTGGCGGTGATCGAGGCGCAGGCCGCGCGCGTCGGCGCGCCGCTGATCGTTTCGGGCCGCGACTGGGAGGCGCGGGCGGAGGGCGGGCGGCTGGTCTTCCGCGACGAGGCGGGCCTGCTCGACCTGCCCCTTCCCAACCTGCAGGGCGCGCATCAGATCGAGAACGCCGGCGCCGCCATCGCCGCGTTGCGCGCGCTGGGCTTCGAGGAGGCCGCCTGCGCCGCCGCGGTCACGCGCGCCGAATGGCCCGCGCGGCTCCAGACCCTGCGGACGGGCCCCCTGCCCGAGATCGCGCGCTCGGCGGGCGCGGCGCTGATCCTCGACGGCGGCCACAACCTCGCCGCCGGTCAGGTGATCTCGCGCCATTTCGAGACGCTCGCCGCCCGCGCCCCCGCGCCGCTTTCGCTGGTCGTGGGCATGCTGGAGACGAAGGACGCCGAGGGCTACCTGCGCTGCTTCGCGCCGCTGGGGCCGCGCGTCTGGACAGTGGATATTCCGGGCGCGCAGGCGGGCCTTCCCGCCGCGGCGCTCGCCGAGGCCGGGCGCCGCGGCGGACTTCAGGCGCAGGCCGCGCCGGGGATCGCCGAGGCCGTTCGCGCCGCCTGCGCCGATGTCGGGCCCGGCGGGCGCGCCCTGATCTGCGGCTCGCTCTATCTGGCCGGGGCGATCCTGCGCGAGAACGGGTGACGCGGGCGGGTTTCCGCCGTTCGGCATGGGCGCTGAGGACCGCGCCCGACCTCGGGAGGGCGCTGCGCTCCGATTGCGCTAGGCGGTTTATGGCGCCAGATACTCGAACGATTCAGCTGCTTGCGCCGTGGCAATGCGCCCTCCCTTGGGGGAGGGAGGGCGCGGTCCGTGCTGGTCGCACGGACCGAGAGGCGAGCGGGGAGCCTCCGCCAATGTCCGCCACCCGCGCGAACCCACACCCTAAACGCAAACGGGCCAGCCCCCTCGGAGCCGGCCCGTCCGCGATCCTCAACCCCGCCTCAGAGCGCGGAGGTGATCCAGCTCGCGATCGCGCTCTTCGGCGCCGCGCCGACTTTCTGCGCGGCCAGCTTGCCGTCCTTGAACAGCATCAGCGTCGGGATCCCGCGCACCCCGTATTTCGACGGCGCGTTCGGGTTGTCGTCGATGTTGATCTTGGCGATCTTCACCTTGCCGTCGAACTCGCGCGCGATCTCCTCGAGCGCAGGGCCGATCTGCTTGCAGGGGCCGCACCATTCGGCCCAGAAATCGACCACGACAGGCGTGCTCGAATTCAGCACATCCGTTTCGAAACTGGCGTCCGTGACAGCGACGGTGGCCATGGCAGTCCCCCTATCAGGTTGCGGCTATGCAACCGCGAGAGGTGCGAAGCTAGGCGCCGCACCCTTCACGGTCAAGACGCGAGGCCATGCGCGTCAGCGCAGGTTCACCCGCAGCGCGGCGGCGGCGGCGAACGGCCCCATCGCCGCCGACAGCAGCGTCACCGCGCCCATCAGCATCAGCGCCCCCGACGCGTCGAGCCCGACCGCAGCCCGGTTCACCGCCTGCGCGCCGAAGACGAGCGTCGGGATCCACAGCGGCAGCACCAGCAGCGACAGCAGGAGCCCGCCGCGCCGCACCCCCACCGTCAGCGCGGCGCCCACCGCGCCGATCATGCTTAGACCCGGCGCGCCGATCAGCAGCGAGGCGATCAGCGCCCAAAAGGCCTGCGCCGGCAGGTTCAGCGTTATCGCGAGAACGGGCGCGGCGAGCGTCAGCGGCAGGCCGGTGGTGATCCAGTGCGCGACCGCCTTGGCCGCGACCGACGCCTCCACCGGCTGCGGCGCGAGCAGGATCAAGTCGAGCGCGCCGTCCTCGTAATCGGCCTGGAACATCCGGTCGAGCGACAACAGGCAGGCGAGCAGCGCCGAGGCCCAGATCAGCCCGCCGGCGATCTTGGCCAGCGTCTCGGCGTCGCGCCCGAGCCCAAGCGGGATCAGCGTGACCACGAGCAGGAAGAACCCCACCCCCATCAGCCCGCCGCCGCCGATGCGCAGGGACAGGGCGACGTCGCGCCGGATCAGCGCCAGGAAACCGCTCATCGCCAGTCTCCGGCGAGGAATTCGTCATGGTCGGGGGGCGGCGCGGGCGCGTCGGGCGCCGGCGGGCCGCCCAGACCGATCTCGGGCCCGCCTTCGAGCCCGAGCGCGACATGGGTCGCCGCGATCGCCAGCCCGCCGGCGGCGACATGGGCGCGCACCAGATCGGCGAAGATCGCCGTGGAGGCGACGTCGAGCGACACGGTCGGCTCGTCGAGCAGCCAGAGCGGGCGGTCCAGAACCATCAGCCGCGCCAGCCCCAGCCGCCGTTTCTGCCCCGCCGAGCAGAAGGCCGCCGGGAAATCGGCGATGCGCCCGAGCCCGAAGCGCTCGAGCGCCGGGCCGACCCGGACTTCGTCGGCCCCGTAGAGCGCCGCCCAGGCCGCCAGATTGTCGCGCACGCTGAATTGCGGCTTCACCGCGTCGAGATGGCCGGCATAGGCGACGCGCTCCTGAAAGCTCTCGCGGTCCCCGGTCAGCGAGACGTCGCCGAGCCGCACCGACCCGCCCTCGACGCCGACAAGGCCCGCGAGCACGCGCAGAAGGCTCGACTTGCCCGAGCCGTTGGGGCCCTTGAGCAGCGCCGCCTCGCCCGATCTCAGCCGGAAGGACAGCCCCGCGAAGACGCGACGCCCGGCGCGGCGACAGGACAGGTTCTCGACGGTCAACTCCATGGCGGCCTTGTCGCCCTGCGGGGCGCCGGGCGCAAGGGGCGGCCCCGCGCTCAGCCGAACGCCGCGCCTTCCCCCGCCTCGCCGACCCGTCCGCGCCGGTCGGCGCGCAGGGCGGCGTAGAGGACATGGGTGCGCCAGCGCCCGGCGATCTGGAGATAGCTCTGGGCGACGCCCTCGTATTTGAACCCGCAGCGCTCCAGCACGGCGCGCGAGGCGGCGTTCTCCGGCAGGCAGGCGGCCTCGATGCGGCTGAGGCCGAGCGGGCCGAAGGCGTGGTCGCGCAGCGCGCCCACCGCCTCGGTCATGTAGCCTTGCCGGGCGTGCGGCGCGCCGATCCAGTAGCCGAGCGACGCGCACATCGCCGGCCCGCGGCGGATGTTGTCGAGGGTGGCGGCGCCGAGCAGCGCGCCGTCGGACTGGCGCAGCAGGAACAGGGGCGTCGCGCGTCCGTCGGCGATGCAGCGCGCCGCCCAGCGCACGCGCTCGCGGAACGCCTTGAGCGAGAGGTGGTCGGGCGTGCGGGCGGGCTCCCACGGCGCCAGAAACGCCTCGCTCTCGCGGCGCAAGAGCGCCCAGGGCTCGAAATCCTCGATCTGGGGCGGTCGCAGCAGAAGCCGCTCGGATCGCAGCGCGAAAGCGGGACGTCGGCGGCCCAGCAGCGCCGGGATCATGCGGCCAGCCGCGCCGCGATCGCCTCGGCGCCCGGCGCGCGGGCGACCGGGCCGTAGAGCGCCAGCGCCATCGGCGCCGCCCCGCAGAGCCGCTCGGCGGCGGCGCGCGCGGCGGCGACGTCCACCGCCTCGACGCGTTCGACGATTTCCTCGAGCGTCTGAGCCCGGCCGAACAGCGCCACGCTGCGCGCCAGCCGCTCGGCGCGGTTGGACGGGCTCTCGAGCCCCATCACCATCCCCGCCTTGATCTGCGCCCGCGCCCGCGCGACTTCCTCGGCGCTCAAGGCTTCGGCGCTGGCGCGGATCTCGTCGACGACGAGGCGCGCCAGCGGCCCCATATCCGCAGCCCCCGCCCCGGCGTAGATCGTATAGGCGCCGGTGTCCTGATAGCCGCTCGCCTGCGCGAAGATCGAGTAGCACAGCCCCCGCTTCTCCCGCGCCTCCTGAAAGAGCCGCGACGACATCCCCCCGCCCAGCGCCGTCGCGAAAATCTGCGCCGCGTAGAAGGCCGGATCGCCATAGGCCGGCGCCTCGAAGGCGAGCGCGATGTGCGCCTGTTCGAGCCGCTTCACCTTGCGCCGTTCGCCGCCGGCGAACCGCGCCGGCGCCGCCGCATGGGCGGGACCCGGCGCCATGTCGCCGTAGAGCGCGCGCGCCTGCGCCACGATCTCGTCATGATCCACCGCCCCCGCCGCCGCGAGCACCATGCGCTGCGGCGCGTAATGCGCGGCGGTGAAGGCGCGCAGATCGTCGGCGGTGAAGGCGCTCACCCGCTCGGGGGGCCCGAGGATCGGGCGGCCGATCGGCTGGTCGGGATAGGAGACTTCCTGCAGCCAGTCGAAGATCACGTCGTCGGGCGTGTCGAGCGCCTGGCCGATCTCCTGCAGGATCACGCCGCGCTCGAGCGCCACATCCGCCTCGTCGAAGCGCGGCGCGCGCAGGATGTCGGCCAGAAGCTCCATCGCCAGCGGCGCGTCCTCGGCCAGCACGCGCGCGTAATAGGCGGTCGCCTCGCGGCCGGTATAGGCGTTGAGATAGCCGCCGACATTCTCGATCTGGATGGCGATGTCGGCCGCGCTGCGGCTCGCCGTGCCCTTGAACGCCATGTGTTCGAGGAAATGCGCGATCCCGTTCTGCTCCGGCCCCTCGTGCCGGCAGCCAGCCGAGATCCACACGCCGATGCTGGCCGAGCCCATGCCCTCCATGCGCTCGGTCGCGATCCGCATGCCGTTGGGCAGGCTGTCGATGCGCACGGTCATGGCCGGGCCCTTTCGCGGATGTAGCTTTGGAGTGCGGCCAGATCGTTCGGGAGCACGTCGATGCGCTCGGGGCGGTCGAAGAGGTCGGCCATGCGCGCGGGCAGGGCGGGGCGCAGGCCGCAGGCGGCCTCCACCGCGTCGGGGAACTTGGCGGCGTGGGCGGTGCCGAGCGTCACCATCGGGATCGCCCGGTCGCCGCGCGCCTGTTCGGCTGCGACCAGCCCGACGGCGGTGTGCGGGTCGATCACAAGGCCCGTCTCGCGCGCGACGCGGGCGATCATGGCCGAAGTCTGCGCCTGATCGGCTCGTCCCGAGGCGAACTGCGACCGCAGGGTCGTCGCCGCCCCCTGCCGCAGCGCGAAGCCCCCGGCCCGCAGCTCCTCCATCAGCTGGCGCACCGCCGCGCCGTCGCGGTCGTATAGCTCCCAGAGCAGCCGCTCGAAATTGGAGGAGACCTCGATGTCCATCGAGGGCGTGATGGTCGGCACCACGCCGGCCTTCTCGTGTCGCCCGGTGACCAGCGTGCGGTGCAGGATGTCGTTCTCGTTGGTCGCGATCACGAGACCCGCCACCGGCAGCCCTATCGCGCGCGCCACATGGCCGGCGAACACGTCGCCGAAATTCCCCGTGGGAACCGAAAAGGCGATCTCGCGCGCGGGCGCGCCCAGCGCCACGGCGGCGGTGAAGTAATAGACGACCTGCGCCATCACCCGCGCCCAGTTGATCGAGTTGACCGCGCCGAGCCGCATCTCGTCGCGGAAGGGCAGATCGGAGAACATCGCCTTCACAAGCGCCTGACAGGCGTCGAAGTCGCCCTCCACCGCGACGGCATGCACGTTCGGCTCGCTCGGCGTGGTCATCTGGCGGCGCTGCACCTCCGACACCCGCCCATGCGGGTAGAGGATGAACACATCCGCGGCGTCGAGCCCCCGGAACGCCTCGATCGCGGCCGAGCCGGTGTCGCCCGAGGTCGCGCCGACGATCGCCACCCGCTCGCCGCGCCGGGCGAGCACCGCGTCGAACATCCGCCCGATCAGCTGCATCGCCACATCCTTGAAGGCGAGGGTGGGGCCGTGATGCAACTCCAGAATCCAGTCGGACGGGCCGATCTGAACCAGCGGACAGCGCGCCGGGTGGTCGAAGGCGGCGTAGGCGCGCCCGACGATCTCGCGGAATTCCACCTCCGAGAAGGCCTCGCCCACGAAAGACCGCATCACCGCGACGGCGACTTCCTCATAGCTCAGGCCGGAGAAGCCCCCGATGGTCGCCGCATCCAGTTGCGGCCAGCTTTCGGGCAGGTAGAGCCCGCCGTCGCGGGCGAGGCCGGCCAGCATCGCCGCCTCGAAGGACAACTCCGGGGCCGCGCCCCGCGTGCTCACATAGCGCATCGCGCACTCCTCTGACGGGGGGAGGGTCTAGCGCGGCGCGGCCCTCTGCGCCAGACGCGCCGGCCCGGGACGCCGTCAGGGCGCGGCGCCGACGCATGGACAGCCGGCGCGCCCCCGGCTACATGCGGAGGTCGCTGCGGGCGGGCGCGCGCGGCGCAGGATCGCGGAGCAGTTCATGACGTCTCTCAACGACATCCGCTCGGGCTTTCTGAGCTACTTCGCCCGGCATGGCCACGAGGTCGTGCCGTCCTCGCCGCTGGTCCCACGCAACGACCCCACGCTGCTCTTCACCAATGCGGGGATGGTTCAGTTCAAGAATCTGTTCACCGGGGTCGAGAAACGCGACTTCGTCCGCGCCGTCACCTCGCAGAAATGCGTCCGCGCCGGCGGCAAGCACAACGACCTCGACAATGTCGGCTACACCGCGCGCCACCACACCTTCTTCGAAATGCTGGGCAATTTCTCCTTCGGCGACTATTTCAAGGAGATGGCGATCCCGCTCGCCTGGGACCTGATCACCAAGGAATTCGGCCTGCCCGCCGAGAAGCTGCTCGTGACCGTCTATCACGACGACGACGAGGCCGCCGACATCTGGCGGAGATACGCCGGCCTTTCGGACGACCGCATCATCCGCATCGCGACGTCGGACAATTTCTGGGCGATGGGCCCGACCGGCCCCTGCGGCCCCTGCTCGGAGATCTTCTACGATCACGGCCCGCACATCGCCGGCGGCCCGCCCGGCAGCCCGGACGAGGACGGCGACCGCTTCATCGAGATCTGGAATCTCGTCTTCATGCAGTTCGAGCAGATCGACGAGATGCGGCGCGAGTCCCTGCCGCGCCCCTCGATCGACACCGGAATGGGGCTCGAGCGCATCGGCGCTGTGCTGCAGGGCAAGCACGACAATTACGACACCGATCTGATGCGCGCCCTGATCGAGGCCTCGGCCCATGCGACGAGCGTCGAGCCGGACGGTCCGGGCCGCATCCATCATCGCGTGATCGCCGACCATCTGCGCTCCTGTTCTTTCCTGCTCGCCGATGGCGTGACGCCCTCCAACGAGGGCCGAGGCTATGTTTTGCGCCGCATCATGCGCCGCGCCATGCGCCACGCGCATCTCCTCGGCGCGCAGGACCCGGTGATGTACAGGCTGGTCCCGTCGCTGGTGCGTCAGATGGGGCAGGCCTTCCCCGAACTCGCCCGTGCGCAGGCGATGATCGAGGAGACGCTGCGGCTCGAGGAAACCCGCTTCCAGACCACGCTCGACCGCGGTCTGCGCCTGCTCGACGACGCGCTCGACGGCCTGCCCGACGGCGCCGAGTTGCCCGGAGAGACCGCCTTCCGCCTCTACGACACTTACGGCTTCCCGCTCGATCTGACGCAGGACGCGCTGCGCGAGAAGGGCCGCGGCGTCGATCTCGCGGGCTTCGACGCGGCGATGGCGGCGCAGAAGGCCAAGGCGCGCGCGGCGTGGTCGGGCTCGGGCGAGGCCGCCGACGGCGCGATCTGGTTCGACCTGCGCGAGGAGGTCGGGCCGACCGAGTTCCTCGGCTACGAGACTGAGACCGCCGAAGGCGTCGTGCGCGCGCTGGTGGCGGAGGGCGCGCGCGTCGGGTCCGCTTCTGTCGGGGCGACCGTGCAGATCGTGCTCAACCAGACGCCCTTCTACGCCGAATCCGGCGGCCAGGTCGGCGACGCGGGCGAGATCGTCACCCAGACGGGCCGCGCCCGCGTCGCGGTCACGCGCAAGCGCGCGGGCGATCTGTTCGCGCATGAGGCCGAAGTGGTCGACGGCGAGATCGTGCAGGGCGAAAGCGCGCGGCTGGTCGTCGATCCCGCCCGCCGCGCCGCGATCCGCGCGAACCACTCGGCGACGCATCTGCTGCACGAGGCGCTGCGCGGGGCGCTCGGCGATCACGTCGCGCAGCGCGGCTCGCTGGTCGCGCCCGACCGGCTGCGCTTCGACTTCGCCCATTCCGAGGCGATGCGCCCCGAGCAGATCGCAGCCGTCGAGGCCGAGGTGAACGCCTATATCCGACAGAACGACGCGGTGACGACCCGCCTGATGACGCCCGACGAGGCGCAGGCGATGGGCGCCCGCGCGCTGTTCGGCGAGAAATACGGCGACGAGGTCCGCGTCGTGGCCATGGGCGCCCGGCCCGCGGGCGAGACCGGACCCGCCGGGCGCGTCTATTCGCTGGAGCTGTGCGGCGGCACGCATGTCGCGCGCACCGGCGAGATCGGGCTGATGGCGGTGACCGGCGAGAGCGCGTCGTCCGCCGGGGTCCGCCGCATCGAGGCGCTGACCGGGGCGGCGGCCCTTGAGCATCTGCGCGCGCAGGATCGCCGCCTCGGAGAAGCGGCGGCGTCGCTCAAGGTGCGGCCAGAGGACGTGTCGGACCGCGTGCGCGCGCTGCTGGAGGAGCGCCGCGCGCTGCAGAACGAGCTCGCCGATCTGCGCCGCAAGCTCGCCATGGGCGGGGGCGGCGGCGAGGCCCCTGCGGCGGCGCGCGAGATCGGCGGCGTGGCGCTGGTCGCCCGCATTCTCGACGACGTGTCCGCGAAGGAGCTGCGCGGGCTGATCGACGCGCACAAGGCGCAGCTCGGCTCGGGCGCGGTGGTGCTGATCGCGCGCGCCGACGGCAAGGCGGCGATCGCGGCGGGCGTCACGCAGGACCTGACCTCGCGGGTCTCGGCGGTGGACCTCGTTCGGGCCGCGGCGGAGGCGATGGGCGGCAAGGGCGGCGGCGGGCGGCCCGACATGGCGCAAGCCGGCGGCGCCGACCCTGACCGCGCCGAGGACGCGCTGCGCGCCGTCGAAGCCGCGCTGGCGGAGCGCGCCGAAGCCTGAAGGCCGAACGACGCTGCGCCATGCGGCGGCGGCGGGGCGGGTCTGCGCGCGCGGACTGTCACAATACCGTCGCGCGTCTTGCGGAAAACCCGCGCGCATCCCATGATGTGTCTAGACACGCCTGTCTCTGTCTCGACTGCCTCATGGAGAAAGCCATGCTCGATGTGATTGTCGCCGCCCTCCGCGGCGCCTGGGCTGCGGCGTCCGCCGCGCAGGCGCGCCGGAGGGACATCGCCGCGCTGCGCGCCATGGATGCGCGCGCCCTGTCGGATCTGGGCATTGAGCGCGCCCAGATCGTCGCCTATGTGGACGGTCGCCTCGCCCGACCCGCCCCGAGGCCGCGCCGCGCCGCGCCCCCCGTCCTGCGGCTGGTGCGCAGCGCCTGACCGCCCGCGCCGGCCCCTCGCGAGGGGCTTGCGCGCGCGTCCCGAATCTCTATAAAGCGCCGCACTGGATGCGGGCGTAGCTCAGGGGTAGAGCACAACCTTGCCAAGGTTGGGGTCGTGAGTTCGAATCTCATCGCCCGCTCCAGGTGATTTGCCAAACGCGATGACTGCCGGACGTGAAGCGGGCTCCTTTCGGGGCCCGTTCCGTTTCGCGGCGGGAGATTTGCGCCCGACGACTTGAAGGCCTCACGCCAGCAGCGCCAGCGTCCGGAACGCCGTCATGTCGTCGAAGACGCAGATCTCGGGCGGGCCGACTGCGACGCGCGGCGCAGCCGCGATCAGCCGAGCGCCGGTCGCGGCGAGCGCCGTGTCGAACGCCTCGTGGTCCGCAGGGTGCGACAGCGCGTAGGCGAGCGTGACGTGAAACCGATAGCTCGCGTGGCCGGGGCGGTCGGCCAGACCGGTCGCGGCGGCGAGCGCGTCGCGGAAGGCGCGCAGCCGCGACTCCTCCTCCGCCGTCGCGCCTTCGAGCGTCACGCCGATTCCGCCGCCCGACGCCGCGATCCCGGTCGGGCGCAGCGCGAAGGGCGGGGGCGGGGCGATGGGCGCCGTGCGCACGGCTTCGAGAAACCACGCGTCGGCGTCGGCCTCGGCGGCGTCTTCCGGCAGCGCTTCGGGCCAGACGCCGGGGCTTCGGCGGCTGTGCAGCAGGCCGTCGAACAGCGTCATGTGCCAGGAGGACGGCGGCAGCCAGGCGAAGCACGCCCCGCCGGGCGCCGCCGCCAGCGCGTCGCGCGCCGCGACCAGCGCGTCGAAGACCGGGCCGGGGCGGATATGGCCGATCACCGTGCACCCGGAGCAGCGCAGCGCGCGCCCCTCGGCGTCGAAGCGAACGCCCAGATAGGGCGGAGGGGCTTTCACAGCCGCGCGCCGGTCTCGGGGTGGAACAGGTGCAGGTCTTCGGGATCGGCGGTCACGCTGGCCGCGTCGGCTGGAATCTCATAGGCGGCGTCGAGGCTCACCACGAAATCCGCCGCGCCGAGCCGGCCATGGGCGAGCCGCGTCGCGCCGAGCTCCTCCACCGTGTCGATGCGGAACGGGAGGCCCTCGCCCGCCCTCCCGAGCCGCGCCTTCTCGGGCCGCAGGCCCACGGTCGCCGGCCCCGCGACGCCGTTGCGCGTCAACGGCGCCGCGCCGCCCTCCACATGCGCCGCGCCGCCCTCGACCGTCGCCGGAAACAGGTTCATCGCCGGCGCGCCGATGAAGCTCGCCACGAAAGTCGAGGCGGGGCGGTCGTAGACCTCCTTCGGCGCGCCGATCTGCTCGACCCGGCCCTCGTTCAGCACCACGATCCGGTCGGCGAGCGTCATCGCCTCAACCTGGTCGTGCGTGACATAGACCGCCGCCACGCCGATCCGCCGCTGGAGCCGCCGGATTTCGAGCCGCATCTGGGTGCGCAGCTTCGCGTCGAGATTGGAGAGCGGTTCGTCGAACAGGAAGATCGCAGGGTGGCGCACGATGGCGCGCCCCATCGCGACGCGCTGGCGCTGGCCGCCCGAAAGCTGCGCGGGCTTGCGCGGCAGATACTCGCCGATCTGCAGAAGCGCCGCCGCCTCGCGCACCCGCGCGTCGATCTCGGCCCTGGGCGTGCGGCGGTTGCGCAGGCCGTAGGCGAGATTGTCGTAGACGCTCATATGCGGGTAGAGGGCGTAGTTCTGGAACACCATGGCGATGTCGCGGTCGGCGGGCTCGACGTCGTTGACGACGCGTCCCGACAGCCGGATTTCGCCTTCGGTGGCCTTCTCGAGCCCCGCCACCATGCGCAGGAGCGTCGACTTCCCGCAGCCGGAGGGCCCGACGAAGACTGCGAATTCGCCTTCGCCCACCGCGATGTCGACGCCCTTCACCGCGAGATGGCCGTTGGGGTAGCGCTTCACCGCGCGGACGATCTCGAGCGTGGACGTCATTTCTCGGTCTCCACGAGGCCCTTCACGAACATGCGCTGGAACAGCACCACCACGAGCACCGGCGGCAGCATGGCGAGGATCGCGAGCGCCATCGCGTCCTCATAGGCGGGGATGTTGGACTCGACCCAGACCTGCATGATCTGGCGGATGCCGCGGACGATGGTGAAATAGCCCTCCTGCGTCGTCATCAGCGTCGGCCAGAGATACTGGTTCCAGCCCACCACGAACATGATGATGAAGATCGCCGCGATCATCGTGCGCGACAGCGGGATCAGGATGTCGATCAGGAAGCGCCACCAGTTGGCCCCGTCGATCCGCGCCGCCTCGAGCAGCTCGTCCGGCACGGATTTGAAGAACTGGCGGAAGAAGAACGTGCCTGTCGCCGAGGCGATCAGCGGCACGATCAGGCCGGTATACGTGTTGAGCAGCCCCAGCCCCTGCACGACTTCGTAGGAGGGCAGGATGCGCACTTCGAGCGGCAGCAGCAGCGTGAGGAAGATCAGCCAGAAGCACGCGACGCCCAGACGGAAGCGGAAATACACGATGGCGTAGGCGGCGAGGATCGACACGACGATCTTGCCGACGGCGAAGCCCAGCCCCATGACCAGCGAATTCGTCATCATCAGCACGCCGTTCACGGTCTTGGTGAAGCCCGAGCCCTCGAACATCGCGCGGGCGTAGGTTTCGACGCCGTTCGGCCCGATGCTCCATTGCAGTCCTTCGCGGTGGATCACGATGCGGTCATGCGTCGAGGTGGCGAAGGCGAGCAGCACGGGGCCCATCATCAGCGCGACGCCGATCAGCAGCACCGAATGGTTGTAGATCGCGCTCCAGCGGAGTTTAGGCATAGTGCACCCGCCGGTCGATGAAACGGAACTGGATCACGGTCAACGCGAAGACCGCGAGCATCAGGATCACGGATTGCGCCGAGGAGCCGCCGATGTCCTGCCCGCGGAACCCGTCGAGGAACACCTTGTAGACGAGCGTCACCGGGCTGTTGCCGGGGTTGCCCTTCAGCATCACGTCGATCACGCCGAAGGTCTCGAAGAAAGCGTAGGTGATGTTGATCACCAGCAGGAAGAAGGTCGTCGGCGCCAGCAGCGGAAAGACGATGGTCCAGAAACGGCGCGCGGGCGAGCGGCAGTCGATCGACGCCGCCTCGCGCAGCGCGTTCGGGATGCCCTGCAGGCCCGACAGGAAGAAGATGAAGTTGACCGGGATCTGCTTCCACGTCGCGACGATGGTCATGGAGACGGCGGTGTCCCAGTAGTTCACGCCGATCCGCATCTCCCAGCCGAACAGGGCGAAAAAGTCGACGATTGGGCCGACATGCTGGTCGAACATCATCACGCCGATCAGCCCGGCCACGGGCGGGGCGATGGCGTAGCCCCACATCAGAAGCGTCTTGTAGGGGCCCTGCCCGCGCAGCACCGCGTCGGCCGAGACGGCGAGCGTCAGCGCGATGGCGAGCGAAAAGAAGGCGACCGCCGCCGAGAACCCCAGCGTGAACCATGCCGAGCGGACATAGTCGGAGCGCGTGACGGCGTTGAGGTAGTTGTCGAAGCCCACGAAGATCGCGCGACCGAAGAACGGATCCTCGAGGTGGAAGGAGGACCAGACCGCCTGCGCCGATGGCCAGAGGAAGAAGACGAGCACGATCGCCATCTGCGGCAGGAGCAGCAGGATGGGGACGGCGAAGCCGTCGAAGCAGACCTTCTTCATGCGCGGCGGGTCTTCATGTGCGGGCGGTCATGCGCGCGCAGCAGGCGGCGGGGCCCAAGCCCCGCCGCCGCGCAAGTCAGCCCTGCGTCTGGGCGAAGCGGGCGAGGAGCGCGTTGCCCTCGTCCTCGATCACCTTGAACGCCTCGTCCACGGTGGTCTCGCCGGCGAAGATGCGCGCGAATTCGCGGTTCATCACGTCGCGGATCTGGACGTAGAAGCCCATCTGGTAGCCCTTGGTCCACTCGCCGCCCGGCAGCGACAGCTGCTGGATGCCGATCTCGGCCTGCGGGCTCTCCTCATAGTAGCCCTGCGACTTGGTGAGCTCGTAAGCCGCGTTGGTGATCGGAACGTAGCCGGTCGCCTTGTGCCACTGCGCCTGGACTTCCGGCGAGGTCAGGAAGCGGAAGAACTCGGCGGTCGCCTTCTGCTCCTCCTCGGGGTGGCCGGCCATCGCGAACAGCGCGGCGCCGCCGATGAAGGTGTTGGCGCCCTCGTCGATCACGGTCTTCCAGTAGGGCAGGAAGGTCGCCTGGAACTCGAAATTCGCCGACTTCTTCAGCCCGCCGAACGAGCCCGACGAGCCCATCCACATCGCGACCTGCTGGTTCTCGAACGGCGTCTGATTGTCGTTCCAGCCCGGACCGTAATAGCCGAAGAGCCCCGCGTCGTACCACTCCTTCACGGCCTTGAAGTGGTTCTTGATCGGTTCGACGTTGACCAGAAGCTGCGTGCCGGCGGCGCCGTCATAGCCGTTGGCGTTGGTCGCGAACTGAAGATTGTGCCGCGACATGAAGTTCTCGACGAAGATCCACGGCAGGTGCGACTGCGCCAGCGGAATGTAGCCCGCCGCCTTCAGCGCCGGCGCGGTTACGTCGCCGAATTCCTCCCAGGTCTTCGGCGGCGTGACGCCCGCCTTTTCGAGAGCTGCGACATTGTAATACATGATCGGCGAGGACGAGTTGAACGGCATGCCGACCATCTTGCCCGACGCGTCGGCGTAGAAATAGCGCACGCCGGGGATATAGTCGGAGATTTCGAAGGGCACGCCATGCGCCTTCATCAGATCCTCGACCGGGATCGTTGCGCCGGCGGCGCCGATGATCGTAGCTGAGCCCGCGTCGAACACCTGCACCACGTTCGGCTGTTCGCCGGCGCGGAACGCGGCGATGGTCGCCGTGAGGGTTTCCTCGTAGCCGCCCTTGAAGACCGGCGTGATCTGATAGTCCGACTGCGACGCGTTGAACTGCGTCGCAAGGTCGTTAACGGCCTCGCCCAGAGCGCCGCCCATGGCGTGCCACCAGGTGATTTCCGTCTGCGCCCACGCGGCGCCGCCCGAAAGCGACAGCGCGACGGCGGCGATCAGGTTGCGGATCATCCGCGCCTCCCTTGTCATGAACCTTCCGATGTCCCTACACGCCCTGCGCGACGGAGCGACGACGGAAAGATGACGTGGGTGCGACAAGGCGATTTCGGCGCCGCCGCTCGATCCCTGGGGGCGGTCTCCGGAGCGGCGCGCCGTTGCGCGACATCCGAACCGGGCCGAGCGCGCTCGATCAGGCGGTGGACGGATACGCGCCGCCATGCTCGGCGGACCAGCGCAGCGGGGCGTTGAGGAAGCTCTCGACCTGCGCGAGCGTCGCCGCGTCGAAGCGCTTCTGCGCCCGCGCCGCCTCCAGCACGTCCCACCACGTCGCCAGATGGTGCAGCGTCAGTCCCGCCTCGGCGAGTTTCGGGCGGGTCTCGGGGAAGATGTCGTAATAGAAGATCACCAGCGTATGCGCGACCTCGGCGCCGGCGCGGCGCAGCGCTTCCGCGAAGCGCAGCTTCGAGCCGCCGTCGGTGGTGAGGTCCTCGACCAGCAGGACGCGCTGGCCTTCGAAGATGTCGCCCTCGATCTGGGCGTCGCGCCCGAAGCCCTTCGGCTTCTTGCGCACATACTGCATCGGCATGGCCATCCGGTCGGCGATCCAGGCGGCGAAGGGGATGCCCGCCGTCTCGCCGCCCGCCACCGCGTCGAAACATTCGAAGCCCGCATCGCGCAGCAGCGTGGAGACCGCGAAATCCATCAGCGTCGAGCGCACGCGCGGGTACGAGATCAGCTTGCGGCAGTCGATGTAGACCGGGCTCGCGAGACCGGAGGTGAAGGTGTAGGGCTGGTCGGCGCGGAAATGCACCGCGTCCACTTCGAGCAGCATCCGCGCGGTCAGCCGGGCGATCTCGGGTTGCGGGGCGAAGCTGGCGGCGATCATGGGCGGGCTCCTGAAGCGGCGGCGGGCGTGTCCTACCGCGCGCAGCGCCCGCGCGCCAGAGACGCCCCTCGCTCAGACGTTCAGCAGAAGATGCTCGCGCTCCCACGCGGAGATGACCTGCTGATAGGCGGCGTGCTCGGCCTGCTTCACTTCGAGAAAGATCGTCACGAAGTCGTCGCCCAGCGCCTCGCGCAGCGCCTTGGAACCGCGCATCGCGTAGAGCGCGTCGAGCAGGTGACGGGGCAGGCGCTGGCTTTTCACCGTGTAGGCGTTCTTCTGGAGCGGCGGCGTCGGCTCCAGCTCGTCCACCATGCCGAGCCAGCCGCAGACGAGCGAAGCCGCGAGCGCCAGATAGGGGTTGGCGTCGGCGCCCGGAATGCGATTCTCGATGCGGCGGGCGTGCGGGCGCGAGGCCGGCACGCGCAGACCCACGGTGCGGTTCTCGTGGCCCCAATGGGTGTTGATGGGGGCGGCGAAGTCCTTGACCAGCCGTCGATAGCTGTTGACGTTCGGCCCTAGCAGCGGCATCGCGTCGTGCAGATACTTCTGCAGGCCCGCGATGTGGGCGCGGAACAGGGCCGTGTCCTCGCCTTCGGGCGTGGCGAAGAGCGTCTCGCCGGTCTCCAGCGACACCACGCTCTGATGGATGTGCATGGCCGAACCCGGCTCGAACTGGTGCGGCTTGGCCATGAAGGTCGCATAGACCCCGTGCTTCAGCGCCGCCTGCCGCACGGTGCGCTTGAAGCTGAAGGTCTGGTCGGCGAGCGCCATCGGATCGCCATGGTCGAAGTTGATCTCGACCTGCGCCGCGCCGCCCTCGTGGATCAGCGTGTCGACGTCGAGGCCCTGCGCCTCGCACCAGTCGTACATGTCCTCGAAGATCGGGTCGAACTCGTTGACCGCGTCGATGCCGTAGCTCTGGCGCCCGGTCTCGGGCCGGCCCGACTTGCCGATCGGCGGCTCCAGCGGATAGTCGGGGTCGATGTTCTTCTTGCACAGGTAGAATTCGAGCTCGGGCGCCACCACCGGCTTCCAGCCGCGGTCGGCGTAGAGCCGCAGCACCTTGCGCAGCACCGAGCGCGGCGCGATGGCGCTTTCCGAGCCGTCGCGGTGGAAGGCGTCGCAAATCACCTGCGCGGTCGGCTCGTCATACCACGGCACGAGCTGGAGGGTGGTCGGGTCGGGGCGCAGGATCAGGTCGGGCTCGGTGTCGTCCATGATCTCGCTGTCGACGAAATCGCCCGTCACCGTCTGGAGGAAGATCGATTCCGGCAGCCGCAGCCCGCCATCGGCGGAGGAGGAGAGGAACTTTTCGGTCGGCAGGATCTTGCCGCGCGCAACGCCCGACATGTCGGCGACGAGGCATTCGACCTCGGTGACGCGGCGCGCGCGCAGCCAGCCGGCGAGGCCGTCCGCCGTCAACGTGGGGTCGCCCATCTCAGCCGCCGCGCCGGCGGGCGGCCTCTTCGGCGGCCTCGATGGAGAAGCGCTCGGCGGGGATCGGGACGTTGGTGCGCATCTCGCTCAGCGCCACCGTGGTGCGCCGGCCTTGCGAATCGGTCACGACCCATTGCCGCAGCTCGAGCGGGTTGTTGGCGAAGATCATCGTGATCTCGCCGACGCCGGGATTGGCGGGGTCGCGCGCGGTGACGGCGAGCTGCCCGTTGGAGCGGTCGATCCGCGTCACCGCATTCTCGCGGCGCAGATCGACATTCTCCTTGAGCAGCAGGTTGAGCGGGGTCTCCGACAGCGGATAGCGGTCCACCCCGCCGTCGCGCTTGTCGAGCACGCCGACCCAGAAGCCGTCCGCGATGACGAGCGCAGGGTTGGGCGGCGCGTATTCGAAACGGATGCGGCCGGGGCGACGGATGAAGAACTTGCCTTCGGTCACCACCGAGTCGGCGTCGACCTGCACGAACGCGCCCTGCAGGGTCTCGGTGGCGTTGAGATAGTTGGAGATGCGCGCGAGATCGCGCGCATCCTGCGCCCAGGCCGGGGCGACGGCGAGCGCGGCCATTGCGGCGCTCAGAAGGAAGATGCGTCGGTTCATGCGCATCCTTATCCGGCGGAACCGGGCGGAAGCAAGGCGGCGCGGCGACAGGGTCAGCTGCTGCGCGACAGCTTGTCGAGCTGGGACTGCATGTCGATCAGCTTCTTCTTCAGCGTGTCGAGATCGTCGTCGGCCACCGGGCGCACAGGCGGCTCCTGCTCGGCCTTGCTCTCGGCGCTCGCCGACAGGCTGCGCTGGGCGACGACATAGGGGTTGAACATCCGCATGGCGTTCTGGAACCACTCCATGTTCGCCCGGGTCATGGTCTCGAAGGTCGCGAAGGCGGGGTTGGCGCCGAAGGCGGCGCGCACCTGCTCGCGCATCTTCTCCTGGTTCTTGTTGAAGGTCTCCATCGAGGCTTCGAGATAGCCCGGCACGAAGCCCTGCAGCGTGTCGCCATAGAGGCGGATGATCTGGCGAAGGAAGTTGGCCGGCAGCATGCTCGCGCCCTTGGCCTCTTCCTCGAAGATGATCTGGGTGAGGACGGCGCGGGTGATGTCTTCGCCCGTCTTGGCGTCGTAGACGACGAAATCGTCGCCCGCGCGCACCATCTCCGCGAGATGGTCGAGCGTCACATAGCTGCTCTTGGCCGTGTTGTAGAGTCGGCGGTTGGCGTATTTCTTGATCGTGATCGGCTTCTTGCCGCCGGCGTCGCTTCCGTCCATCGCCCGTGCTCCCCGATCGCGCAGCGCCTTCGGCGCATCTGCGCCCCGTTGCGGGACAATATCGCCTTGCGGCGCCGCGCCGCAACCGTGATTTCCAAACGCGGGTTTGAGCGCCCGCCGGCGCGCGCCGAAATGCGCCGGGGCGCCGCGATCCGTCGCTGCGCCGTTTTCGCCGGGCTTTGCTACAAGCCCCTTGAGCCGGCGCGCGCGCCCGCGCAACTTTGTTGCGCGGCCAGCATCGGCCGGAAGGGTGCAATCAGGAGAGTCTCTACGTGACCGACATCGTCATCGCTTCGGCCGCCCGCACGCCGGTCGGATCGTTCAACGGCGCTTTCGCCGCGACTTCCGCGATCGAGCTCGGGGTCGTCGCGGTTCAGGCGGCGCTCGCCCGCGCCGGCGTCGCGCCCCAGGACGTCTCGGAAACGATCCTCGGCCAGGTGCTGACCGCCGGGCAGGGCCAGAACACCGCCCGCCAGACTCACGTGAAGGCCGGCCTGCCGATCGAGAGCGCGGCCTGGACCATCAATCAGGTCTGCGGTTCGGGGCTGCGGGCGGTGGCCCTCGGCGCGCAGCACATCATGCTCGGCGACGCCGAAATCGTGGTCGCCGGCGGGCAGGAGAGCATGTCGCTGTCCACCCATGCGGCCCATCTGCGCGCCGGGACCAAGATGGGGAACATGGACTTCATCGACACGATGATCCGCGACGGGCTGTGGGACGCGTTCAACGGCTATCACATGGGAACCACCGCCGAGAACGTCGCCCGCCAGTGGCAGCTGACCCGCGACGAGCAGGACGCCTTCGCCGTCGCCTCGCAGAACAAGGCGGAAGCCGCGCAGAAGGCGGGCCGCTTCGCGGACGAGATCGCCCCGGTCACGGTGAAGACCCGCAAGGGCGAGGTCGTGGTGGAGCATGACGAGTACATCCGCCACGGGGCCAGCCTCGAGGCGATGGCCAAGCTGCGCCCGGCCTTCAGCAAGGACGGCACGGTGACCGCCGGCAACGCCTCGGGGCTGAACGACGGCGCGGCCGTGGCCGTGCTGATGTCCGCCGCCGAAGCCGAGCGGCGCGGGATAACGCCGCTCGCGCGCATCGCCTCCTACGCGACCGCCGGCGTCGACCCCGCCATCATGGGCACGGGACCTATCCCCGCCAGCCGCAAGGCGCTTGAGAAGGCGGGCTGGACGGTCAAGGACCTCGACCTCGTCGAGGCCAACGAGGCCTTCGCGGCGCAGGCCTGCGCGGTCAACAAGGACATGGGCTGGGACCCCGAGATCGTGAATGTGAATGGCGGCGCCATCGCCATCGGCCACCCGATCGGCGCGAGCGGCGCCCGGGTGCTCAACACGCTGCTGTTCGAGATGCAGCGCAGGGACGCGAAGAAGGGCCTCGCGACCCTGTGCATCGGCGGCGGCATGGGCGTCGCCATGTGCCTCGAACGACCCTGAGACTCCCGACCGGGGCCGGCCTTCCGCCGGCTTCGGACTTCCAGCTTGAAACAACGCATAAAAGGAGGAGACCGAGATGGCGCGAGTCGCACTTGTCACCGGAGGATCGCGCGGCATCGGCGCGGCGATATCGAAGGCGCTGAAGGAGGCCGGCTATTCGGTCGCCGCGAATTACGCCGGCAATGACGAGGCCGCAGCGGCCTTCAAGGCCGAGACGGGGATCCCCGTCTACAAGTGGAACGTCGCCGATTACGACGCCAGCAAGGCGGGGATCGCGCAGGTCGAGGCCGATCTCGGGCCGCTCGACATCGTCGTCGCCAACGCCGGCATCACCCGCGACGCGCCGTTCCACAAGATGACGCCCGACCAGTGGAACCAGGTGATCGACACCAACCTGCACGGCGTCTTCAACACCATCCACCCGGTCTGGACCGGCATGCGCGACCGCAAGTTCGGACGCATCGTCGTGATCAGCTCGGTGAACGGCCAGAAGGGGCAGTTCGCGCAGGTCAACTACGCCGCGACCAAGGCGGGCGACATCGGCATCGTGCGCAGCCTCGCGCAGGAGGGCGCGCGCGCCGGGATCACCGTCAACGCGGTCTGCCCCGGCTACATCGCCACCGAGATGGTGATGGCGGTGCCCGAGAAAGTGCGCGAATCGATCATCGCCCAGATCCCGGCGGGCCGGCTCGGCGAGCCGGACGAGATCGCGCGCTGCGTGACCTTCCTCGTCTCCGACGATGCGGGCTTCATCAACGGCTCGACGATCTCGGCCAACGGCGCCCAGTTCTTCGGCTGACGCCTCAGCGCCCGCGCCTTCCCCCTCGGGGGAGGGCGCGACCCCGCTACAGCGTGCGCAGATAGGCGTCGTATTCGGCGTCGGTCACGCGGTCGAGCAGGCGGTTCATCTCCTGCCATTTCATCAGCGCGTAGACCCGACGGAACTCCGCCCCCAGCGTCTCGCGCATGAAGCGCGACGCCTCGAAGGCGGAGATCGCGGCCGGCCAGTGCGCGGGCAGCGCCGTGCCCTGCCCCTTGCGCGGCTCGCCGTCGACGGGCTCGGCAGGATCGGACTTGCGCTCCAGCCCCCGCAGGACGCCGGCGAGGATCGCTGCGAGCGCCAGATAGGGGTTGGCGTCGGAGCCCGCGACACGGTGCTCGATGCGCGCGGCGGGGCCGCGCAGCGCGGGGCAGCGCACCGCCACGCCGCGATTGTCGAGGCCCCAGGCGGCGATGCAGGGCGCATAGCTCCCCGGGCGCAGCCTGCGATAGGAGTTCAGATGCGGCGCGAACAGCAGCGTCGAGTCCGCCATCGTCTCCAGCAGGCCGCCCACGGCGTGGCGCATCGTCGGCGCCGGCCCGTCCTCCTCGCCCGCGTCGAAGATGTTGCGACCGTCCTCGTCCATCAGAGAGATATGGAAATGCAGCCCCGAGCCCGACTGGTCGCCATAGGGCTTGGCCATGAAGCAGGCGTCCATGCCGTGCTGGCGCGCCACGCCGCGGATCGCGCGGCGCAACATGATCGCGTGATCGGCGGCGGCGAGCGGGTCGGCGGTGTGGCCCAGATTGATCTCGAACTGGCCGGGGCCGAATTCGGCGGTGGCGGCGTCCGCCGGCGCGCCGAGCGCCTTGGCGGCGGCGTCGATGTCGGCGAGCACGCCCGCAAAGGCCGATTTCACGTCGAGCAGATAGACCTGCGCCGCCTCCAGCCGGTCGCCGCCGACGCCGCGCGGCGGCACGGCGCGCCCGGCCTCGTCGGTCTCCGCATCCACGAAGTAGAATTCCAGCTCCGGCGCGACGACCGGCGTCAGCCCCTTCTCGGCGAACCGCTTCGCCACCCCCGCCAGCACTTGCCGCGGATCGTAGACGCAGGGGGTGACGCCGTCCGTCTCCGTCATCGTCATCAGCGCGACGGCGGTCGGCCGCTCGGTCCAGTGGGCGCGGCCGAAGGCGTGCGGGATCGGCCAGCCGATGCCGTCAGGGTCGCCGATCTCGACGGCGATGCCGGCCTCTGCGACGTCTTCGGAGGCGATGTCGAGATTGTAGCTCGACATCGGCATCCGCACCGAGCCCTTGGCGAGCTTGTCGATCTGGCTGGCGGGCAGCCATTTGCCGCGCATCACAGCGTTCATGTCGGGAAAGACGCACTCGACGATCTCGATGTCGGGATTGTCGGCCATGAAGGCGGCGGCGCGGGCGGCGAAGGGCGTCATTTTCCCGCGCTCGCATAAAGGCACAGCATGTGCAGCGCGACGGTCGCCCCGGCGAGCGCCGTGATCTCCGACACGTCGTAGGCGGGCGAGACCTCGACCACGTCGGCGCCGATCACGGTCATGCCCTGCATCTCGCGCAGGATGGCGAGCGCCTGATGCATGAACATCCCCCCGCAGACCGGCGTGCCGGTGCCCGGCGCCTGGGAGGGGTCGAGCGCGTCGATGTCGAAGGTGACGTAGCAGGGCCGGTCGCCGACGCGGGCGCGGATGGCATGGGCGGCGGCGCGCCAGCCTTCTTCGTGGAGGCGGATCGCGTCGAAGGTCTCGAAGCCCATCGGGTCGTCATTGGTGGTGCGGATGCCGATCTGGATGGAGGTCGCGGGGTCGACGATCCCCTCCTTCGCCGCGTGATGGAACATAGTGCCATGGTCGATGCGGCCGTCGTCGGGCCATGTGTCGGTGTGGGCGTCGAACTGGATCAGCGAGATCGGCGCGCCGAAGCGGGCCGCGTGCGCCCTGAGGCTGGGATAGGTGGTGAAATGGTCGCCGCCGAGAAGCAGCAGTTTCGGACCCGCCGAAAGAACCTCGGCGATGGCCGCCTCGATGGCGTCGGGGACCGCCTCGGGCCGTCCGTGGTCGAACCAGACGTCGCCGTAATCGACCACGGCGAGACGCTCGAACGGATCGAAGGGCGAGGGCCAGGCGCGGCTCCAGGCGAGGTTGGTCGAGGCGGCGCGGATCGCGCGCGGGCCGAAGCGGCAGCCGGGGCGGTTGGTGACGGCGGTGTCGAAGGGCACGCCCAGCACCGCGACGTCGGCGCCGGCCAGGTCGCGCGCGTAGAGGCGTCGGCAGAAGCTGAGCGCGCCGGAATACATGTACTCGTCATGGGTGACGGCGCGGGGGCTGTCGGCGGTGATGGCGTAGTCGCGGCGGGCGGGCATTCTGAACTCCATTGACACAGCCCGATTTGTGATCACATTCTGCCGCGCATGGCAAGCGAGCACGCATCCGAAGGGCCGGCGCATGAGCGCGTCTACCGCGCGCTGCGCCAGCGCATCCTGCACGGAGAGCTTGCGCCGGGGCAAGCGCTGACGCTGCGCGGGGTCGCCGAAGCGCTCGGCGTGTCGATGACGCCCGCGCGCGAGGCGGTGCGGCGGCTGACCGCCGAGCGCGCGCTGGAGACGACGCCGACGGGCCGCGTGCTCGCGCCCGTGTTGGCGCCGGCGGCGCTGGCGGAGCTGACCGAGGCGCGGGCGCTGCTCGAACCCGAACTCGCCGCGCGCGCCCTTCCCCATGCCGACGCAGCGTTGATCGCCCGGCTGCGCGCCGCCGACGCCGAGGTGAACGCCGCCATCGCCCGCGGCGACGCCGGCGGCTACGTCCGCGCCAACGTCGATTTCCACGGCGCCCTCTACGCGGCGGCGGACGCGCCGGCGCTCAGCGCGCTGGTCGAGAGCGTCTGGCTCCAGCTCAACCCCTCGATGCGGGTGATCACCGGGCGCGCCGGCACGGCGGGACTCGTCGATCAGCATGAAGCCGCCTTGCGGGCGCTGGAGGCGCATGACGCCGACGCCCTGCGCGCCGCGATCCGCGACGACGCGCTGCAAGCGCAGGCCCTCATCGCGCAGCTTGCCCCCGCCTGACGCGCCGCCGCCTTGACGCGGCCGCAAGTTTCCGGCAGCGTATTTGTGATCACAAAATTCGACCATGGAGCGTCCCATGCCCGCCCTCAACGCGCGCAGCACCGCCGACATCCAGGCCTCCGACGCCGCGCATCACTGGCACCCCTTCACCGACAGCGCCGATCTCGCGGCGACCGGGACGCGGGTGATCCGCTCGGCGCAGGGCTGCTGGCTGACCGGGAACGACGGGGAGCGGCTCCTCGACGGCATGGCGGGGCTGTGGTGCGTCAATGTCGGCTACGGGCGCGAGGAGATCGTCGAGGCGGTCGCCCGCCAGATGCGCGAGCTTCCCTACTACAACACATTCTTCCAGTGCACCCACCCTTCCGCGACAGAGTTCGCCGAGGCGCTGACCGAAGTCGCGCCGCCCCACATGAACCGGGTGTTCTTCACCAATTCGGGCAGCGAGAGCAATGACACGGTGTTTCGTCTGGCCCGCGTCTACTGGGACTGCATGGGACAAGCCTCCAAGAAGATGTTCGTCGCGCGGCGCAACGCCTATCACGGCTCGACCGTGGTCGGGGCGTCGCTGGGCGGCATGGGCGCGATGCATGCGCAATCCGGTCTGCCGATCGAGGGGATCCGCCATATCGGCCAGCCCTACTGGTTCGGCGAAGGGCGCGACATGGACGAGGCCGAATTCGGCCTGATCCGCGCCCGCGAACTCGAAGCCGCCATCGACGAGATCGGCGCCGACCGGATCGCCGCCTTCATCGCCGAGCCGATCCAGGGCGCCGGCGGCGTGATCATCCCGCCCGCCACCTACTGGCCCGAGATCGCCCGCGTCTGCCGCGAGCGCGACATCCTGCTGATCACAGACGAGGTGATCTGCGGCTTCGGGCGCACCGGCTCGTGGTTCGGCGCCGAGCATTTCGGCGTGCAGGCGGACCTGTCGCCCATCGCGAAGGGGATGACCTCGGGCTACATCCCGATGGGGGGCGTGCTGATCTCCGACCGGGTCGCAGGCCCGGTGATGGAGAAGGCGGGCGAGTTCTATCACGGCTACACCTATAGCGGGCATCCGGCGGCCTGCGCGGCGGGCATCGCCAATCTGCGCATCCTGCGCGAGGAGAAGCTCGTCGAGCGGGTGCGCGACGACATCGGGCCGTATCTGAAATCCCGCTGGATGACGCTCGCCGACCACCCGCTGGTCGGCCAGGCGCGGATGCTGGGGCTTCTCGGCGCGCTCGAGATCGTCGCCGACAAGCGCACGATGGCCCGGTTCCCGGGCGGCGCCGGCGCGCGGTGCCGCGATCTGTGCGTCAGGAACGGGCTGGTGATGCGCGCCGTCGGCGACACGATGATCGTCTCGCCGCCGCTGATCCTGAGCTATGAGGAAGCCGAAGAACTGGTCGTCCGCGCCCGCAAGTCGCTCGACGATCTGGCCGACGCGATGACGCGGGAGGGCTGGCGCGGCGCCGCCTGACGCCGGTCAGCGATCCTCCGGCTCGATCCGCGCGGCGAAGCCTTTGCCGAACCAGTCCGAAAGCGCCGGCGGCAGACGCTGGTCGAGCCAGGCGAGCGCCGCCAGCGGCCAGGGGAATGTGATGAAGGCGCGTCGTCGCTCCAGCCCGCGCGCCACGATCTCCGCCGCCCGCTCCGCGCTGATCTCGAACGGCTTGAAGCCGCGATGGCGCTGCGACATCGGCGAGGTCACGAAGCCCGGGCAGATCACCGACACGGCCACGCCCCGAGGCCGCAGCCAGCCGCGCAAGCTGATCCCGTAGGCGCGCACGGCGGCCTTGCTGGCGCTGTAGGAGGGCATGTCGGGCAGCGGGCGGAGCGCTGCGATGGAGCTCATCAGCGCGATCTGCGCGCCGGGCCGGTCGCGCAGCGCGGGCAGCAGCGGCTCGACGGTGTTGAGCATGCCGCCGTAGTTGACCCGCCACAGGCGCTCGGAGTCCTCAGGGCGCTCGGGCGCGCGGTCGGGGCCGAGGCCGGCGGAGACGCCCGCATTGGCGATCAGCAGGTCGATGGGCGCGGCTGCGTCGAAGCGCAGGAGCGCATCGGCCAGCGCGGCGCGGTCGGTCACGTCGGCGCGCGCCGTCTCGACTTGCGCGCCGGCGCCGGCGGCGGCGGCGGCGGCGGCGGCGAGGCGTGCGGGGTCGCGCGCGATCAGCAGCATCGACACGCCGGGGCCTGCGAGGCGCGCGCTCAGCGCCAGCCCGATCCCGCCCGACGCGCCGGTGAGCGCGATGCGGCGATGCGGCGTCATGGCGTCGCCCCGTGCGGCGCGCGCGACAGGATGCGCGCGGCGACGGCTTGCGCGCCGGGGCCCATGCCGGGGCCGTCGAACGCGCCCTCGACCTGAATATCGGCGGCGAGCAGCCGGGCGAGGGCGGCGGCGCGCGCAGGCTCGGGCGGTTCGGGCGCCGTCCAGAACGCGTCGAGCCCGCTCCGATGCGTCAGCCCCGGCAGGTCGTAGAGCGCGCGCCCCAGCGCGATCACCGGCGCACCTGAAAGCAGCGCCGACAGCCCCGCGGTCGAATTCGCCGTGACCATGCCGGCGAGGCGCGGCGCGAGCGCGTCGAGATCGCCGCCGTCGAGCCAGATCGCCCGGTCGGCGGCGGGGCTGCGCGCGACCAGCGCCCTCCAGGGCGCGCGCTGGGGGTCGAGCGGGTGCGGCTTGACGACGAGGCGGGCGGAGGCGGGGGCGCAGCGCGCGAAGCTGTCGCAGATGCGCGCCAGCATCGCCCGCAGCCCGCCCTCGGGGCCGTTGCGGCGGATCTGGAAGTCCGATTCCAGTTGCAGCGCGACGAGAAAGACCGGGCCTCGCGCCTCGGCGATCCGCGCGAGCGCGGCCCGCAGCCGCGTCGCCCGCACAGGCCAGCGCGCGGCCTTGCCGACCCAGCCGGCCCATTCCGCCAGAGGCCCATGCAACGCGTGGGTGCGGTAGCGCGGATAGAAGAGCGGTCCGAGCGCGAGATTGGCGAGGTCGTAGGCGACGTCCATCGCCGCGAAGCCCGCGAATCCCGCCCCGCGCTGTGCGGACCGGGGCGCGGCGCCGCCCTTGCGCGCCTCCGCCTCCAGCGCCGCAGGGTCGGGGCGCCATCCGCCGAGCGCGTCCGGCTCGACGGTCAGCCAGCCGGGCCGCAGGAAGCCCTGCTCGACGATGTGGACGGCGACGCCGCGCGCCCGCGCCTCGGCGATCGCCTCGGCATGGGGCTTGCGCCCGTCGCCGAGGGCGACGAGGTCGGTTGCGCCGGTCCGCGCAAGGGCCTCGCCGGCGAAGGCGGACCAGTCCTCCGGGGGGCCGCGAAAGCGCACAGCGGGGCGCCCGCGCCAGTAGAGCGCGTCGCCGGGGCAGAGCAGCACGCGCGAGACCTCCGCCCCGCGCGCGGCCAGCGCGTCGGCGAGGCGGGCGAAGAACGGCGAGCGCGGCCCTTGCAGCAGCAGGACCGAGCGAGGCGGGAAGAGGGCGGCGTCGCGCATCCCACGGTGCTACTCCGGCGCGGGGCGCAGGCCAAGCGGGGCCGCGTTGACACGGAACGGTCGCATCGCTAGGGACCAAGCCCCCGCAAAAGCGCAGGCGCTTCGATCTTGGCACCCCACCCTCCGGCCCGCACCGTGCTGTTTCTGCAGGGGCCGCCCTCGCGCCTCTGGGTGGAGATCGCCGACGCTCTGGAGGCCCGCGGCGCGCGCGCCCTGCGCGTCGATCTGTGCCTCGCCGATCAGCTGTGGTGGCGGCGCGGCGGGGCGGTGGCCTATCGCGGGCGGCTGCGCCACTGGCGGCGCTGGCTGACCGCCTTCACGCGGCGCGAGGGGGTGACGGACATCCTCTATTACGCCGACCGCCTGCCATATCACCGCATCGCCGCGAAGGTCGCGCGCGCAGAGGGGATCGCCGCGCATGCGCTCGAATTCGGCTATCTGCGCCCCGACTGGCTGACGCTCGAGCGCGAGGGCGGCGGCGCCTGGTCGCATTTCCCGCAGGACCCCGCTCTGATGCGCGCCGACGCGCCCGCGCCCGACTTCGCCATCCGCTACCCGCACGATTTCCGGACCGAAGCTGTCGCCGAAGTCGCCTACAACCTGATCATGACGGCGGGCCGCCCGCTCTTTCCGTTCTACGCCTCCGACAAGTTCTACGCGCCGATCTTCGACTATCTGTGCTGGCTCCCGAAACTGGCGACGGAGCGGCGGCGGCGCGCGCGGGCGGCGCGGGTGCAGGCCGCCTGCGCCGAGGGGCGCTGGCCCTACACGCTGGTCGCGCTGCAGATGCAGAGCGACTACCAGCTGCGCCACTCCGCGCCCTTCCACGATCAGGGCGAGATGATCGACGAGATCCTGCGCTCCTTCGCCGCCCATGCGGCGTCCGATCATCGGCTGGTCTTCAAGCTGCATCCGCTCGACAACGGGTGGGAGAACTGGCCCGCGCGCGCCGCGCGGAGCGCCGCCGCGCTGGGGGTGGCCGACCGCGTTCTGGTGCTGGACGGCGGCGATCTCGGCGCGCTGATCGGGGGCGCGCAGGGGGTCATCGTGGCGAACTCGACGGTCGGTCTGCACGCGCTGCGGGCGGGCGCGCCGGTCAAGGCGCTGGGCGCCGCCGTCTACGACATGGCGGGGCTGACGCATCAGGGGCCGCTCGACGGGTTCTGGCGCGCCCCGCCGCCGCCCGAGCCCGACCTTCTGCGTCGCTTCACGGCGACGCTCGCGGCGGAGATTCAGGTCAAGGGCTCGGTCTACCACCCGGAGGGCCGCCGCCTCGCGGCGGCGGAGGTCGCCGCGCGGATCGTGGAGGGGCGGGTCGGGCCGGCTTCGCATCGCGGCGAGCCGCACGCCGTGCCGCCCCGCATCCGCGCGCTCAAGGCCGCATGGCGCAAGCGCCGCGAGGTCCGGGCGCGCGGCTGAGATCAGCCCTGAGCCCCGCTCACCGGCGCGTCGGCGTCGCGCAGCACGACGTAGATCGCCGGGATCACGAGCACCGTCAGCAGCGTGCTCGACGCCAGCCCGAACAGCAGCGAGATCGCGAGCCCCTGGAAGATCGGGTCGAACAGGATCACCGCCGCGCCGAGCATCGCCGCCAGCGCCGTCAGCAGGATCGGCTTGAAGCGGATCGCCCCCGCCTCCAGCAACGCGGCGCGCAGCGACATCGACGGGTCGGGCGCATGGCGGATGAAGTCGACCAGCAGGATCGAGTTGCGCACGATGATGCCTGCGAGCGCGATGAAGCCGATCATCGAGGTCGCCGAGAACGGCGCCCCCATCGCCCAATGCCCCAGCAGGATGCCGATGAACGTCAGCGGGATCGGAGTCAGGACTGCCAGCGGCAGCCGGAACGAGCCGAACTGGATCACCACCAGCACGAAGATGCCGGCGAGCGCCACGCCGAAGGCCGCCCCCATGTCGCGGAAGGTGACATAGGTCACCTCCCATTCGCCGTCCCAGAGCAGCGCGGGGCGCGAGATGTCGAGGGGCTGGCCGTGCAGCAGGATTTCGGGCCGCCCCGCCGCGCCCCAGTCGATCGCGTCCATCGTCTCGGCCACGGCGAGCATGCCGTAGAGCGGGGCCTCGTAGGCCCCCGCAAGCTCGGCGGTGACCATCTCCAGCGGCAGGCCGTTGCGGCGGAAGATCATGTGCGAGGCGGTCTCGCGACTCACCTCGGCCACGTCGCCGAGTTCGACCACGCCGCGCGCGCCGGGCAGCAGGTTGGCGGGCACAGGCGTCGAAAGCGCCGCCTGATCGACGCGCCGCCCCCCCGGCGGCAGCGCGAGGCGGATCGGCAGCGGCTGGCGGCCCTCGCCGCGATGCGAATAGCCCACGAGCCGCCCGAGATAGAGCGCCTCCACCGCGCCATAGACGTCGCCATGCGCGACCTGATGGAACTCCAGATCGTCCTCGCGCGCGGCGATGCGCAGGCGCTGGGGCGGGGCGCCGATGGTGTCGTCGACATCCACCACGAAGTCCTGCGCCTCGAAGGCTTCGCGCACCTTGCGCGCCGTCTCGCGCCGCGTCTCGGGGTCGGGGCCGTAGATCTCGGCGAGCAGGGTCGCCAAGACCGGGGGGCCGGGGGGCGGCTCGACCACCTTCAGCGCCGTGCCCTCGGGCAGGTCGAGCCCGCGCAGCGCGTCGCGGAAGGCGAGGGCGAGGTCGTGGCTGGTCGCGTCGCGGTCGTGGCGGTCGGTCAGGTTGATCTGGAGCTGGCCCATCTCCGGGCTCTCGCGCAGATAGTAGTGGCGCACGAGGCCGTTGAAGTCGAAGGGCGCCGCCGTCCCCGCATGGGCCTGCATCGAGACGATGTCGGGAAAGCCCGCCAGCCGGGCCGCCACAGCGCCGAGCGCGCGGTCGGTCGCCTCGACCGAGGCGCCTTCGGGCAGGTCGAGCACCACCGACAGCTCCGGCTTGTCGTCGAAGGGCAGCAGCTTCACGGTCACGTCGCGGGTCGCGAACAGCGCCATCGAGCCGAGCGTCGCGACCCCCACCGCCAGCAGGAACGCCCATGAGCGCGCACGACTCGCGAGGATCGGCCCGGCGACCGCCCGATAGCCGCGCCCGAGCAGGCCCTCGCGCTCGGCATGATCGCCCCCCTTGGCGACGCCGACTTTCACCATCAGCCATGGCGTGACGATGACGGCGACGAAAAAGGACAGGATCATCGCCGCGGACGCATTGGCCGGGATCGGCGACATGTAGGGGCCCATCATCCCAGACACCGCCAGCATCGGCAGCAGCGCCGCGACCACCGTCAGCGTCGCGATGATGGTCGGGTTGCCGACTTCGGCCACTGCGTCCACCGCCGCCTGCGCCGCCGACCGCCCGTCGCGCATCGCCCAGTGGCGGGCGATGTTCTCGATCACCACGATGGCGTCGTCGACGAGGATGCCGATGGAGAAGATCAGCGCGAACAGGCTGACGCGGTTGAGCGTGTAGCCCATCAGCCACGAGGCCGCGAGGGTGAGCAGGATCGTCACCGGGATCACCACCGCCACCACCGCCGCCGCCCGCAGACCGATGGCGAAGGCGACGAGGATCACGATGGAGACGGTGGCGAGGCCGAGATGGAACAGAAGCTCGTCGGCCTTCTCCTTCGCCGTCTCGCCATAGTCGCGGGTGACATGGGCGACCACGTCCGCGGGGATGATGCGGCCTTCGGCGCGGGCGAGCCCTTCATGGATGCGCTCGGCGATCTCGACGGCGTTGGCGCCGGCGCGCTTGGCCAGCGCGATGGACACGGCGGGGGCGCGGCTCAGCCCGCCCGCCCCGTCCGGCGCGTAATGGCTGACGAGCCGCTCCTCGGGGCGCGACGCGATCTCGATGTCGGCGACGTCGCGCACATAGACGGCCCGCCCGTCGCGCGTGGTCAGCAGCAGGCCGCCGATCTCGGCGGGTTCGCGCAGGGTGCGCCCGACTGCGAGCCCGACCTGCGATCCGCCGTCGCGCACGAGGCCGGCGCGAAAGACATGGTTGGCGCCGGCGATCTTCTCGGCCAGCCCCTGCAAGGTGACGCCATGGAGCGCGAGGCGCTCGGGGTCGGGGCGGATGCGGATTTCCTCGTTCTGGGCGCCGACGAGGTAGCTCAGCCCCACATCCTCGATCCGCGCGAGTTCGACATGCAACTCGCGCGCGATGCGGGTGAGGGCGGCGGCGCTCCAGCGGTCGGCGGCTTCGGGGCGGGGGGCCAGCGTGACGACGACGATGGCGACGTCGTCGATGCCGCGCCCGACGATCACCGGCTCGGGCACGCCGAGCGGCAGCCGGTCGATGTTGGCGCGGACTTTCTCGTGCACGCGCAGGATCGCCGCATCCGCGCTCTCGCCGACATGAAAGCGCGCGGTGACCATCGCCGCGTCGTCGACGGTCTGCGAATAGACGTGCTCGACGCCGTTCACCGCCTTGACGATGGTCTCGAGCGGCTCGGTGACGAGCTTCACCGCGTCTTCGGCGCGCAGGCCGGGGACCGAGAGGTGGATGTCCACCATCGGCACCGAGATCTGCGGCTCCTCCTCGCGCGGCAGGGCGCCCAGCGCGATCAGCCCGAGCAGAGCCGCGCCGAGCAGCATCAGCGGCACCAGAGGCGAGGCGATGAAGGCACGCGTCAGGCCCCCCGCGATCCCGAGCTTCATGGCGCGACCGCCACGTCGCCGTCGCGCAGCCCGGCGAGGATTTCGACCATCCCGCCCTCGCGCGCGCCGGTCAGAACGGCGACCTCCCGCACGCCGTCCGGCCCGCGGAGCGCGACGAAATCGACCCCGCCGCGCGTGACCACCGCCGCCTCCGGCGCGCGCAGCGCCGTGCGCGTCGCGACCGGCAGGCGCACCAGCGTGCGCTCGCCGACGAGATAGCCGTCGAGCCCGTCCGCCTCGACGTCGACCAGCACGCGGCCCGCCTCGAGCGCGGGCAGGACGCGGGCGACGCGTCCCGTGGCCGCACGCGAGCCTGCGGGATCGGCGGGGCGGCCCTCGACCAAGACTTCCATGCCGGGGCTCAGCAGCGCCGCATGCCGCTCCGGCAGAGCGAGGCGCAGGAAAAAGCCGCCGCTCGCGATCCGCGCCAGCGGCTCGCCGGCCATGACCACGGCGCCGGCGGGCAGCGGCGCGTCGATCACCCGGCCCGAAGCCGGGGCGAGCACCTCGCCCTCGGCGCCCTGCTGGGCGATCACCGCGCGCTCGGCCTCGGCGGAGGCGATGCGGCCCTGCACCACGTCGAGCGCGGTGCGCAGCGCGTCCACGCGCTGGCGGGTGGTCACGCCGCGTTCGAGCAGCGATTCGGCGCGCGCAAGTTCGTCGCGCGCGTTCTCGGCCTCGGCCGCAAGCGCGGCGAGCTGCGCCTGCACCGCCTCGATGCGCAACGCCAATTTGTCGTCCACCACCAGCCCGACGCGGGCGCCGGCGGCGAGGTCGTCGCCCTCCTCGACGTCGAGCGCCACGACTTCGCCGGAGATGCGCGCGCGCGCGGCCACCACGTCGCGGCTGAGGACCTGACCGTAGACCGCCTTCATGTCGGCGACGGTCTCGGCGCGCAGGACATGGTCGGCGGCGGCGAGCGGGCCGGCGCCGAGGATCAGCGCGAGCGACGCGGCGACCGGCGCGACGGCGGCGAGAAGGCGGGCGCGCATGGCGGATACTCCATGACGGGACTGTGAAACCCGTCATAATCCATGCGCGCGCCGGATGCGAGATGACGCAAAGGCGCGCCGCTCAGAGATCGGCGTAGACGTGCCGCTCGCCGTCCTTGCCGGGATGGGTCACCGCGCCCTTGACGGTCGGGCCGACGAGCTGGGCGAATTTCCACAGCGCGCCCGAGCCGTAGATCGTCTCGCGCGGGCCTTTCCAGGCCTTTCGCCGGTCCTTCAGCTCCTTGGCCGAGAGCTTGACCTTCAGCGTGCCCTTCTTGGCGTCGATCTGGATGACGTCGCCGTCGCGCAGCAGGGCGATCGGCCCGCCGACCGCCGCCTCCGGCCCGACATGGCCGACGCAGAAGCCGCGCGTGGCGCCCGAGAAGCGCCCGTCGGTGATCAGCGCGACTTTCGAGCCCATGCCCTGCCCCGAGATCGCCGCCGTGGTCGCCAGCATCTCGCGCATGCCGGGGCCGCCGCGCGGGCCCTCGTTGCGGATCACGATGACTTCGCCCTCCTTGTAGTCGCGGCGCTGCACGGCGGCGAAGGCGTCCTCCTCGCTCTCGAACACCCGCGCGGGGCCCTCGAACTTGAGCGTCTTCATGCCGGCGACTTTCACGATGGCGCCTTCGGGGGCGAGGTTGCCCTTCAGGCCCACCACGCCGCCCGTCTTGCTCAGCGGCTTGGCGACCGAGTGGATCACCTTGCCGTCGGGCGTACCCTCGACGCCTTCGAGGTTCTCGGCGACGGTCTTGCCGGTGACGGTCATGCAGTCGCCATGCAGCAGCCCCGCATCGAGCAGCGCGCGCATCACCCGCGGCACGCCGCCCGCCTCGTAGAGGTCCTTGGCGACGTATTTGCCGCCCGGCTTCAGGTCGACGAAATAGGGCGTCGAGCGGAACACCTCGCAGACGTCGAACAGGTCGAAGCGGATGCCCGCCTCATGCGCCATTGCGGGCAGGTGCAGGCCGGCGTTGGTGCTGCCGCCGGTGCAGGCGACGATGCGCGCCGCGTTCTCCAGCGATTTCAGCGTGACGATGTCGCGCGCGCGGATGTTCTGCGCGATCAGGTTCATCACGGCGCGGCCCGACGCCTCGCAATACTGGTCGCGGCTCTCATAGGGCGCCGGCGCGCCGGAGGAGTTGGGCAGCGCGAGCCCGATGGCCTCGGAGACGCAGGCCATCGTGTTGGCGGTGAACTGCCCGCCGCAGGCGCCCGCCGAAGGACAGGCGACCTTCTCCAGCTTCTCGAGCTCGCAGGCCGACATCGCGCCCGCCTGCTCGCGGCCCACCGCCTCGAACACGTCCTGCACGGTCACGTCGCGGCCCTCGAAGCGGCCGGGCAGGATCGAGCCGCCATAGATGAACACCGACGGCGTGTTGAGCCGGATCATCGCCATCATCATCCCCGGCAGCGACTTGTCGCAGCCCGCGAGCCCCACGATGGCGTCGTAGGCGTGGCCGCGCATGGTCAGCTCGACCGTGTCGGCGATGGCCTCGCGCGAGGCGAGCGAGGAGCGCATGCCCTCATGGCCCATCGCGATGCCGTCGGTGACGGTGATGGTGGTGAACTCGCGCGGCGTGCCGAGCGCCTCCTTGACGCCGAGCTTCACCGCCTGCGCCTGCCGGTTGAGCGCGATGTTGCAGGGCGCGGCCTCGTTCCAGCAGGTCGCGACGCCGACGAAGGGGCGGTGGATCTCCTCCTCGGTCAGCCCCATCGCGTAGAAATAGGAGCGATGGGGCGCGCGGGACGGGCCTTCGGTCACGTGCCGGCTGACGAGTTTCGACTTGTCGAAGGTTCTGGCGTCCATGATCCGCGGCTCTCCCTGGCTTGCAAGCGGCGCGCACCATAGACGCGGGGACGACGCGCCTCAATCCGGCGCGCGCGGATGGGTCGCGGGGCGCGGGGGTTCCCACGAGACCGGTTCGCGCCCATTTACATCGCGTCTGTCAACAACACGGGAGACAGCGAGATGACCGAAGGCAAGGCCCCCCTCGACAACCGCGCAGAGCCGCCGGCCGAACGCAGCGCCGACCGCTACGCCGAGATCGAACGCCGCTCGGGCGAGAAGATCGGCGCCAAGGAGATGGCGCTGACGAAAAAGCCGCGCGAGGAAGACGCCTCGAGGCGCGCCGAGAAGTTCCTCGACATCGAGCGCAAAGCCGAATGACCGCCTGCTGCGCCCCTCCGCCGGAGGGGCGCAGCGAGTCTCGGCGGAGAGCCGCCTCGGCGCGGGTCTCGCCATCTTAACCCTTTTTGCAATGAGTATTGATGTGATCTTAATGTGATCTCAAGCACGCCTCCTTACCGTGCATATGTGCCCAAGATGGGCGCTGTGCTCTGGGAGCGTTTTCCATGTACGCCAAGCTTCTCTCCGTCGACCTCGACGGTTTCATCTTTTTCGACGCCGAGGCCGAGGCGTTCGGCCTGACCCCGACCCCACCTCCGCCGATCCGCGCCGACGCTTGGCCTGCGACGACCGCATTCGGGACGCTCGGCTCCCTCGAAGCGTCGGCAGGCCCCGACCAGCCTGCGGACGCCGCGCCAATCGCGATCGCAGCGCCGCCTTCCGAGGATGACGGCGCGTGGATAACCGCTCACTCGCGCGAAGACCGGCTCGACGCGACGTCCGACGCCGCCTTACCGGACGGCCAGTCGCCGGACGTCGACGCGCTGAGGGTCCGGTTCACCAGCGCCGTGGCCGCACGCGCCCAGCGCGCCGACGCGGACGACTTCACTGGCGACGGCAAGGCGATCGTGGTGATCGACACCGGCTGGTCGCCGTTCTACGACCGATCGAACACCGTATTCTCCTACGACTTCTCCGGCCGCAACGACGCGGACGCGTCGGTGCGCACGCTCTACAGCCATGGCTCATGGGTCGCCGAGGTCGCGACCGGCGTCGCCGAGGACGCCGACATCATCCATCTGAAGGTGTTCGACGATGCAGGGCGCGGGGCCTCCACGCGCGACATCGAGGAGGCGCTGCGCTGGACGATCCGCAACGTCGACGGCTTCGATGTCGTGGCGGTCAATCTCAGCCTCGGCTTCGGCAATGCGACCAGCGCCACCCGAACCCATCTGAGCGACGAATTCGCCGCGCTCGACCGCATGGGGGTGTTCGTCTCGGTCGCCGCAGGCAATGACGGCCAACGCTACAAGAACGGCGTTAACGTGCTCGCCGCCGACCCCAGCGTCGTCGGCGTCTCGGCGACCACCTCCGCCGACCGCTTCGCGAGCTGGAGCCAGAAGCACGCCGCGATGACCGACATCGCCGCCCTGGGCGACCGCGTCTATGTGGAATCGACGGTGGGAGCCGCCTTCCTCGTCAGCGGCACGAGTTTCGCGGCGCCCTACGTCTCCGGGGCCGTCGCGCGCATCCAGGAAGCCGCCGAACACGTCTTCGGGCGCGGCGCGCAGCTTCAGGACGAGGCGGTGCTCGGCATTCTGCGCGCCTCCGGCGACCGGGTCGTCGGCGCGTCGAAGAGCTGGGGCGGCGCTGTCGTCGCCGACGCCGACGCGGCTGTGGACTGGTTTCTCGACCACGCCTCGGCCTACGCCGATTCCGTTTTCGTCTGACGGAGTTCGGGCGGCGGCGGAAAACCCGCCGCCCGGAGGTTTCAGAACGCCAGCGCCTTGGCGTCGCGCACTTGCCGCAACGTCTTGATCTCGGCCAGCATCGCCGGAGTCAGCGTCTGGTCGACCCCGAGCAGCGCGATCGCCTCGCCGCCCCGCTCCGCCCGCCCCAGCGCCATCGTCGCGATGTTCACGCCCAGATCGCCGAGCTTGGTGCCGAGCGCGCCGATATAGCCCGGCGTGTCCTCGTTGGTGGTGTAGAGCATGAAGGGCATCGGCGCCGCCTCGATGTCCACGCCCTTGATCTGGATGAAATGCGGCCGCCCGTCCGAGAAGATCGTCGCCGCCACCGCGCGCGTCTGCCGCTCTGTCACCACGATCAGCCGCACATAGGAGCCGAAGGCCCCCTGCGCGTCGCGCCGCGTCTCCGAGATCGCGATGCCGCGCTCCTTCGCCATGATCGGCGCCGAGACCATGTTGACGGCGCCCTCGCCCATCAGGGGCTTGAGCAGCGAGGCCGTCAGCGCGGCGGTCAGCGGCTTGAGGTTCAGATCGCCGACATCGCCGACATATTCGATCTCGATCTCCTTGATCGCCGTCTCGGTCACCTGCCCGGCGAAGCCGCCCAGCACCTCGCACACCGCGACCCAGGGCTTCAGGAGCGGCGCTTCCTCGGCGGTGATCGAGGGCGCGTTCAGCGCGTTCTGGATCGCGCCGGTCAGCAGATAGTCCGACATCTGCTCGGCCACCTGGAGCGCGACGTTCTCCTGCGCTTCCTCGGTGGATGCGCCCAGATGCGGCGTGCACACGATGTTGGGGCAGTCGAACAGCGGGCTCTCCTTGGCCGGCTCGACCGAGAACACGTCGAAGGCCGCGCCCGCGAGCCTGCCGGCCTTCAGCGCCTCCGCGAGCGCCGCCTCGTCCACCAGCCCCCCGCGCGCGCAGTTGATCAGCCGCGCCGTCGGCTTCATCAGCGCGAGCCGCCGCGCGTCGAGCATGTTGGCGGTCTTTTCGGTTTTCGGCACATGCAGCGTCACGAAGTCCGCGCGCTTGAGCAGGTCGTCCACCTCGGCGACCTTCTCGACGCCGAGCTGCACGGCGCGGTCGGGGCTGAGATAGGGATCGTAGGCGATCACCTTCATCTTCAGCCCGATGGCGCGGCTCGCCACCACCGAGCCGATGTTGCCGCAGCCGATCAGCCCCAGCGTCTTGCCGGTGATCTCGGCGCCCATGAAGCGGTTCTTCTCCCACTTGCCGGCGCGGGTCGAGGCGTCGGCGGCGGGGATTTCGCGGGCGATGGCGAACATCATCGCGATGGCGTGCTCGGCGGTGGTGATCGAGTTGCCGAAGGGCGTGTTCATCACCACGATGCCGCGGGCCGAGGCGGCGGGAATGTCCACATTGTCCACGCCGATCCCGGCGCGGCCGATCACCTTGAGCCGGTCGGCCCTCGCGATGATCGCCGCCGTCGCCTTGGTGGCGGAGCGGATGGCGAGACCGTCATAGTCGCCGATGATGGCGGCGAGCTTTTCGTGGTCCTTGCCCAGATCGGGCTGGAAATCGACCTCCACGCCGCGGTCGCGGAAGATCTGCACGGCGGCGTCCGACAGCGCGTCGGAGATGAGAACCTTGGGCATGGGAAATCCTCTTGGGATGCGCGCGCCGCAGCCGGACGGGCGCGACGCGGGAAGGGGAGGCGCCTCTCCCCCGCAGGGGAGAGGATTTCGGGAGGAAAGAAGGAGGCCCGGTCAGGCCGCCGCGGCGGCCCGTTCGGCCTTCGCCGTCGCGAAGGCCCAGTCGAGCCAGGGCGTCAGCGCTGCGACATCCGCCGTCTCGACCGTGGCGCCGCACCAGATGCGCAGGCCCGGAGGCGCGTCGCGATAGCCGCCGATGTCGAAGGCCGCGCGCTCGCCTTCGAGCAGCTTGACCATCCGCGCCGCGAAGGCGCGCTGATCGGCCTCCGAAAGCCCCGCGATCTCGGGATCGACGATCTTGAGGCACACGGAGGTGTTCGAGCGATGCTCAGGCTCGGCGACGAGGTTCTCCACCCAGCCGGTCGCGTCCACCCAGCCTTGAAGCGCCCTGAAATTCGCGTCCGCCCGCGCCCGCAGCGCCGCCAGCCCGCCGATCTCGAGCCCCCAGTCGAGCGCATCGACGTAATCGGCCACCGCCAGCATCGACGGCGTGTTGATCGTCTCGCCCTTGAACACGCCCTCGATCAGCTTGCCGCCCGACATCAGGCGGAAGATCTTGGGCAGCGGCCATGCGGGCTTGTAGGACTCGAGCCGCTCCACCGCGCGGGGGGACAGGATCAGCACGCCATGCGCGCCCTCGCCGCCCATCACCTTCTGCCAGGAGAAGGTCACGACATCGAGCTTCGGCCAGTCGAGCGCCTGCGCGAAGGCCGCCGAAGTGGCGTCGCACAGCGTCAGCCCCTCGCGGTCCGCCGCGATCCAGTCGGCGTTCGGAACGCGCGCGCCCGACGTCGTGCCGTTCCAGGTGAACAGCACATCCGCCTCGCGCCGCACCTGCGCGAGGTCCGGCAGCGCCCCGTAAGGCGCTTCGATCACGCGGCAGTCGGCCAGCTTGAGCTGCTTGGTCGCATCGGTCACCCAGCCGGCGCCGAAGCTCTCCCAGGCGAGCGCGTCGACGGGCCGCGCGCCGAGCATGGTCCACATCGCCATCTCGTAAGCGCCGGTGTCCGACGCCGGCACGATCCCGATGCGGTAGTCGGCGGGGATCTCCAACAGCGCGCGGGTCTTCTCGATGGCCTCGGCGAGCTGCGCCTTCGGCTTCGACGCGCGGTGCGACCGCCCGAGGAAGGCGCGCGCGGCGACCCCCTCGGCTGACCAGCCGGGGCGTTTCGCGCAGGGACCTGAGGAAAATTCCGGGCGCGCAGGCTTCGCCTGCGGCATGGGGGGGAGCGTCATGGACGCACTCCGTCGTCAGGGCGATTTCGCTGAGCCCGCCGCCGCTCGCCCTTGTCCGGCTGCGCGCCCGCCGCGACAAACACCCAGAATCGCCGCCGCGTCAACTGTGAAATCGTTGCGCCCCGAACACTGCTTCAGGGGCCCTCGCGCAGGAACAGCCAGTCGCCCGTCGGGACCGGATCGGGCGGCGCCGGCGCCCAGCCCTCCCCCTGCGGAACCAGCGCCCGGAACGCCCCGAGCGCGCCCAGACAGGCCGCGCTGTCCGCCGCGATCCGCGCCTCCGACCGCCCCGCCGCGCGCGCGACTTTCGGATGCCACGACACCAGAACGGCCTCCGCGCCCGCGAGCACCGGCCCCAGCGCCGGCGCCACCGCGTATTCCCCGCCCTCGATGTCGAGCTTCACGAAGCGCCGCGCCGCGGGCCCTGCGAACGCCGCCAGCTCCGCCGGCGTCGCCGCGGGCAAGGTCCATTCCGTCGCCATCTCGGCGTGCAGCGTCGAGGACATCGAATTGCCCCCCCGCCCTCGATTCGTCCCGAACCGCGCCGCGCCGCCCTCCGCCGTCAGCACCCGGTCGAACACCCGCACGCGCGCCGCAAGCGCGGGGTTCAGCGCCAGATTGCGCCGCAGCCACACCAGCGCCACCGGGTCTGCCTCCACCGCCACCACCTCGACGCCGCAAGCCGCGGCGAACAGGCTCGTCGGCCCGATCCACGCGCCGATGTCGATGAACTGGACCCCAGGGCCCGTCCGCTCCGCCAGCAGCGCCAGCGTCTCCGGCTCCCACGCCCCGGAGGCGAATCGCTCCCAGAACGCGCCCTCGCGCGCCGCATCGACCGTGAAGCCGCGCCCGAGCCGCTCGATCCGCCTCGGAACAGGCGCCGGATCGCTCACGCCGGGCCCCTCACGCCGAGCCCCTCACGCCGGCGCCGCCGCGCGCGCCCGCGCCAGCGCCCCGCGCAACTCCTCCGCCAGCGCGGTCCGCTCCTCGGGCGTCAGGAACGCGCCGAGTTCGATGGTGCGCCCGCCGCCCTTCAGCGTCAGATACCGCTCCATCGCCCGCGTGTCGGTCAGCTCCAGCGTCACCCAGTAGGGATTGGCCGCCCAGCGCCGCACGCGCCCCTTCGGCTCGCGCCGCTCCACCGCCATCAGGTCCGGCCAGATGCGCACATCCTCGCGCAGCCGGCCCGCCCGGTAATTCATCTCGATCATCGCATAGACCAGCCCCAGCGCCCCGATCAGGAAGGGCGAGAGCGCCCAGGCGACCGGCGTGCCCCACACCGACAGCAGCGGGATCGCGAGACCGACCCCGAGGCAGAGCATCACCCAGCCGAAGCCCCGCCGGCTGAGCGAGCGGTGCGGCCAGAGCGTCGCCGCATAGAGCGGCGGGTCGCGCCGCTCGAAGGGGTCTGAGACGTGTGCGGCCGGAGGGGCGCCCCCTCCGGCCGAGTCGCGGTCCTGGCTCATGCGCGGATCATGGCGCTCAGTGATGGCCCTTGTCCCACTGCGCCTGAGTGGGCAGCGTCTCGAAAGTGTGCTCGGGCGGGGGGTTGGAGAGGGTCCATTCCAGCGTGTCCGCGCCGCCGCCCCAATAGTTCGGCTCGACGATGCGCTCCCCCCTCGTCAGCGTGTGCCACACGATCCACAGGAAGAACACGAAAGAGCCGATCGAGATGAACGCGCCGATGGACGACACATAGTTCCACAGCGCGAACGCCTCCGGATAGTCGATGTAGCGCCGCGGCATCCCCGCCCGCCCAAGGAAGTGCTGCGGGAAGAAGGTGATGTTGGCGCCGATGAACATCGTCCAGAAGTGGACGCGGCCGGCCCATTCCGGATACTGCCGCCCCGACATCTTGCCGATCCAGTAGTAGATGCCGGCGAAGATGCAGAACACCGCGCCGAGGCTCATCACGTAGTGGAAATGCGCCACGACGTAATAGGTGTCGTGATAGGCGCGGTCCACGCCCGCCTGGCTCAGCACGATCCCGGTCACGCCGCCGATGGTGAACAGGAAGATGAAGCCCAGCGCCCAGAGCATCGGCGTCTTGAACTCGATGGACCCGCCCCACATCGTGGCGATCCACGTGAACACCTTCACGCCCGTCGGCACCGCGATGACCATGGTGGCGAGCATGAAATAGGCCTGCGCGTCGGCGCTCATGCCCACCGTGTACATGTGGTGCGCCCAGACGACGAAGCCGAGCACGCCGATGGCGATCATCGCCCATACCATCCCCAGATAGCCGAAGATCGGCTTGTTCGAGAAGGTCGAGACGATGTGGCTGATGATCCCGAAGCCCGGCACGATGAGAATATAGACTTCCGGGTGCCCGAAGAACCACAGGATGTGCTGGTACAGCACCGGGTCGCCGCCGCCCGCCGGGTCGAAAAAGGTCGTGCCGAAATTGCGGTCGGTCAGCAGCATGGTGATCGCGCCCGCCAGAACGGGGAGCGACAGCAGGATCAGGAAGGCGGTGACGAAGATCGACCAGGCGAAGAGCGGCACCTTGAACAGCGTCATCCCCGGCGCGCGCATGTTCAGGAAGGTCGTGATGATGTTGATCGCGCCGAGGATCGACGACGCGCCCGAAAGGTGCACCGCGAAGATCGCCAGATCCATCGCCATGCCCGGCGAGCCATAGGTCGAGAGCGGCGCGTAGAGCACCCAGCCGGCCTGCACCCCGCCATCCATGAAGACGGCGAGCACGGCGAGCGAGGCGCCGGCGACGAACAGCCAGTAGCTGAGATTGTTCAGCCGCGGGAACGCCATGTCCGGCGCGCCGATCATCAGCGGCATGAAGTAGTTGCCGAAGCCGCCGAACAGCGCCGGGATGACCACGAAGAACATCATCAGGATGCCGTGGCCGGTGATCAGCACGTTCCAGAGCGCGCCGTCGGGCGTCCCGTCCTCGGTCAGCATGTACTGCACGCCCGGCTCCATGAGCTCGAGCCGCATGTAGCCGGTCATCGCCACCGAGATCGCGCCGAGCAGGCCCGCCGTCACGAGGTAGAGGATGCCGATGTCCTTGTGGTTCACCGAGCAGAACCACCGGGTGAAGAACCCGCTCTGGTGATGCTCGCCGTGATGCGCCGCAGCGTCGGCCATTGCCCGCTCCCGAAATGTGCAATTCGCAACCGATTTAACGCCGAAGCGTCGGCCCGGTCCACCGTCCGCGCCTGTTTCGCGCGCGCCGCAGGGCGTGACCCTCCGACGCAGGTCGGAGTTGACAGACGTCAATGCGGGGTTCGGGGCGCCGCCGGTTCAGGCGGCGGAGGCGACCGGGGCGTAGGCGGGCGCGCTGCGCTCGCCGGAGCGCGGCCGCTTGACGATTGCGAAATCGGCGACGCCGCGCAGCGCGTCGGTGCGCGGATGGTCGCAGGCCGGCAAGCCGTAGACCGCGGTGCGCAGGCCGCGCGCGGCGGCGAAGTCGATCAGCTCCTCGCGGTGGAACAGCCGGTGCACGCACATCCCGTCCACCCCGCGCGGCAACCGCGCCGCCAGCCGGTCCTTGCAGATCAGTTTGACGTTGATGTTGTGGCGGTTGGGTTTGTCGAGCTTGGGAACGAAGCCGCGCGCCGAGGTGATGAAGGGGAAGGAATTGCAGATGTAAAGGTCGCGCAACCGCCCCCGCGGCGTGCGCCGCAGAAAGATCGGCGCGACGCAGAACAGGATCAGCGCGCCGGGCAACGCCGCCCGGATCGTCGCGACTTCGTCGGCGCGCCAGCAGGCGAAGGCGACGTCGAAACGCGGACGTTCGCGGGCGACGGCCTCGGCGGCGCGGCCCGCCGCGTCGACGGTCTTGACGTCGAGCAGCAGCGTCTGCAGATGCGGCGCGATCTCGCCCAGAAGGCCGACCGCGTCGCGCAGCGGCTTGCGCGGATCGCGCGGCGCGCCCGAGCGGGCGCGGAACACCGGGGAATGATGGATCACCGCCTCGCCGGTCTCGTCGCAGCGAATGTCGAGTTCCGCCCCTTGGACCCCGTGCAGACGCCTGCGGTCGACCTGCCTGAGTTCGGCGGCGTCGTCGTAAAGGCGATGGGCGATCAGCTGCATGAGCCCTTGAGTCCGAACCGCGATCGCACCCGACCGCCTATTCTTGCACTGTTTGGATACAGCGTGCCGTCCGATATGTAAAGATTTTATTCCTCAAGTCACGCCTGTATAAAATAATTCACAATGCTGTCCGATGACTGTCGTATTCATGAAGACGGCAGGCATCTGCGACACAAGGCTGCGTAATGGGGCGCGGCGATTGACGCCGCAACGGTCCGGCGCGAAAGTCCTCCCGTTCTGGTTCCGCGTCGTCGCAGGGCGGCCGGATGAAAAGGGAACGCGGTGAGGCCCCGCATCGGGGCGGAATCCGCGGCTGCCCCCGCAACTGTGAGCGGCGAGCCTGCTCCCGCACGCCACTGGCCCTCAGGGCCGGGAAGGTGGAGCGAAGGCGACGACCCGCGAGCCAGGAGACCTGCCGGAACATCGTCACCCACCTTGGGCGCGGGGCGCGCCCCGGGGCGGATCCTCCGCAGCGGTGATTCCGATGGCCGGTTTCCGGACGCGGCGTCGTCGCGCCCTCCGGCTGCGTGCAACCGTCGCCGGAGCAGCCTCCGGCGCGCAGAGGAGGCGCAGATGCGCGCATCTTCCCTGATCGCGGCCGTCGCCGCGAGCTTCACCCTGTCATATCCCGCCCTCGGCCAGACGCCCGTTCTGCTCGACGAGATCGTGGTCGGCGGCGGTCTCGCCCCTGTGGCGGCGCAGAGCTACGCCCGCGCCGCCACCATCGTCACCGGCGAGGAGCTGCGCGCGCGCGGCATCTCCCGCCTCGTCGACGCTTTGCGCGGAACCCCCGGCGTTTCGGTCAGCCGCGTCGGCGGTCCGGGCGGCGAGACCTCGGTGCGCATCCGGGGGTCCGAAAGCAACCATGTGCTGGTGCTGATCGACGGCGTCGAAGCCGCCGGCGCGGCCACGGCGTTCGACTTCTCGCGCCTTTCCGCCGACGAGGTCGAGCGCGTCGAAGTGCTGCGCGGGCCGCAGGCGGCCGTCTACGGCGCCGGCGCCACGGCCGGCGTTATCAACATCATAACCCGCGGCGGCGCCGGGGCGGACGGTCTGCGGACCTTCGGCTTCGCCGAGGCCGGGACCAACCCGTCGGGCGGCGTCGGCGCGGGGCTCGAATATGGCGGCCCGCGCGGCGCCGGCGCGCTGTCGCTGACCTTCCGCGACGATGCGGGCTGGGACGCGCGGGGCGGCGGCTCGGGCGACGACGACGGCGCGCAGGCGCTCGTGTTCAACGCCCGCGGCGGCGTCTCGCTGACCGACGAGATCGGCCTGCGCGGGTCGTTCCGCTATGTCGACCGCGAGGGCGAGTTCGACAATTCCCGCGCCGACCAGCGCGGCGAGAATGACGGGCGCGACCTGTTCGCCGGGCTCGCCGCCGACTGGGCGATGCTGGACGGCGCGCTGGTGCACACGCCGAGCGTCTCCTACGCCTTCAGCGACACCGACACCCGGACGTTCTCCTTCGACCCGTCCTTCAACGACGAGGACACGCTGAAGGCGGGCTACCAGCTCGCCTACAGCTTCGGCCCCGCCCGCGCGCATACGGTGATCGGCGCTCTGCAATACAAGCGCGAGGGCTTCGAGAACGGGTTCGTCGCCGGGGGCGAGCGGTCGCGCGACGAGATCGGCTATGTGCTCGACTATCGCGCCCAGATCACCGAGGCGCTCTTCGTGCAGGCCGGCGCACGCTACGACGACAACGAGGAGTTCGACGATTTCCTCAGCTGGTCGCTGTCGGCCTCCTATCAGATCTTCGACACGGGCACGCGGCTGCGCGCCTCGGTGGGCCGGGCGCAGACCAATCCGGACTTCTTCCAGCAGTTCGGCTTCATCTTCGGAACTTTCGAGGGCAACCCCGACCTCAAGCCGGAGCGCAATTTCGGCTGGGACGTCGGCGTCGACCAGACGTTCTGGGGCGGGCGGGCGCTGATCTCGGCCACCTATTTCGACGAGAGCCTCGAGGACGAGATCGTCTCGGTCGGCCTCGGCGGCGGCGTGCAGTCGGTGGGCAATCTCGACGACGACAGCACGCGGCGCGGCGTGGAGCTTTCCGGCAGCGTGGCGCCGATCGACGGGCTGACGCTCGGCGCGAGCTACACCTGGCTCGACGCCGAGGACGACGCGGGGGCTCAGGAAATCCGCCGCCCCGAGCACAGCGGCGCCGTCTCGGCCCGCTACCGCTTCCTCGAGGGCCGCGCCCATGTCGGGGGCGAGGCGGTGTTCGCGGCGGAGACCACGGACAGCGATTTCTCGACCTTCCCCGCGAGCACGGTCGACCTCGACGATTACGTCGTGATCAATCTCGACGCGGGCTATCGGGTGACCGAGCAGGTCGAGCTTTACGGGGCCGTGCGCAACCTGTTCGACGCCGACTACGAGGAGGTGTTCGGCTATCGCGCCGAGCCGCTGACTGCGCTGGTCGGTCTGCGCGCGTCGTTCTGAGCGAGGGGCGGCGCGCGCGGAGGCGATGCGCGCGCCGCATTCTTGCGAAACGTTCGCAAAACCATTGCATCGGCCGCCGGCTCGTGCTACCTGAGAATGCGTATCAGTTTCCTTCCAGGAGCAGCGCCGCATGTCCCTCTCCCGCCGCCGTTTCCTTGGGACCGTCGTCGCGAGCGCGGCGCTGCGGTCGACCGGAGCCGCCGCAAGTCCCGTCCTGACCGTTGCGGCGACGACCGGCATGGTCGCGGACGCCGCGCGCGTCGTCGGCGGCGACCGCGTCGCCGTTCAGGCGCTGATGGGGCCCGGCGTCGACCCCCACTCCTTCCGCCAGACCCGCAGCGACATCGCCGCGATGACGCGCGCCGACCTCGTGCTGTGGCACGGGCTCTATCTGGAGGCGCAGCTCGAGGGCTTCCTGCTCGACCTCGCCGCGCGCAAGCCGGTGGCCGCGCTCGGCGAGGCGGTTCCGCGGTCGCGCCTGCTGGAGGACCCGGAGGCGCCCGGGCGTTTCGATCCGCACATCTGGATGGACCCGCGCCTCTGGGCGTTCGCCGTCGACGGCGCGCGCCGTGCGCTGACCGAGGTCGATCCCGACGGCGCCGAGACCTATGGGCGCAACGCGATGCGCCATCACGAGGAGATCGCGGCGCTCGCCGATTACGCCGACGCGGCCCTCGGCTCGGTGCCGCAGGAGGCGCGGGTGCTCGTCACCTCGCACGACGCCTTCGGCTATCTGGGCGCGGCCTGGGGGTTCGAGGTGCTCGGCGTGCAGGGCATCTCGACCGAGGCCGAGGCCGGGCTCGCCCGCATCGAGGACCTTGTGAAGACGCTCGTCTCCCGCCGCATCGGCGCGGTGTTCGTCGAGACCTCCGTCTCGCCGCGCAATCTGCAGGCGCTGGTGGAGGGGGCGGCTGCGCAGGGCCACGAAGTGCGCATCGGCGGCGAGCTGTTCTCCGACGCGATGGGGCCGGAGGGGACCTATGAGGGGACCTATGTCGGCATGATCGACCACAATGTCACGACCATCGCCCGCGCGCTCGGCGGTCAGGCGCCGGCGGCGGGGCTCAACGGGTTGCTGAGGGCGCAGGGATGAGCGCGGAGTTGCGCCTCGCTTCGGGCGGCGCCCCGGCGCCCGAGACGGTCCACCCGCTCAGCGTGCGGGGGCTGACGGTGGCCTATGGCGACGCGCCGGCGGTGTTCTCGGTCGACGCGGATTTCCCGGCGGGGACGATGACCGCCATCGTCGGGCCGAACGGCGCCGGCAAGTCGAGCTTCCTCAAGGGCGCGCTGGGGGTGGTGAAGCCGCTCTCGGGCGAGGTGCGGGCCTTCGGCGGGCCGCTGTCGCGCGCGCGCCGGCGCATCGCCTATGTGCCGCAGCGCGCCAGCGTGGACTGGGAGTTCCCCGCCCGCGCCATCGACGTCGCCGCGATGGGGCTCTATGCGCGGCTCGGGCCGTTCCGGCTGGCGGGGCGGGGCGATCTCGACATCGCGCGCGCGGCGCTATCCCGCGTCGGCATGGAGCGGCTGGCGGAGCGCCAGATCGGCGAGCTGTCGGGCGGGCAGCAGCAGCGGGTCTTCATCGCGCGGGCGCTGGCGCAGGGCGCCGACCTCTACCTGCTCGACGAGCCTTTCGCGGGGGTGGACGCCGCGACCGAAAAGGCGCTGGTCGAAGTGCTGAAGGGGCTCGCGGCGGAGGGGCGCATGGTGGTCTGCGTGCATCACGACCTGTCGACGTTGCAGGCCTATTTCGACCGGGTGCTGATGATCAACCTGCGCAAGATCGCCGAAGGCACGGTGGCCGAGACGGCGACGCCGGAGAACCTTCGCCTGACCTATGGCGGGGCCGCGCAGGCCGCCTGATGGACCTCTCCGCGCTCCTCGCCGCGCTGACCTTCTCCGCCGGCTACAACACCGCCGTCGTGACGCTGGGCGCGGCGCTGCTGGGGGCTGCGGCGGGCGGGGCGGGCGTGTTCGCGCTGCTGCGCCGGCGCGCGCTGATCTCGGACGCGCTCGGCCATGCGACGCTGCCGGGCGTCGCGCTCGCCTTTCTGGCGATGGCCGCGCTGGGCGGCGACGGGCGCGATCTCGCCGGGCTTATGCTGGGCGCGGCGCTGTCGGCCGCGCTCGGGCTGGCCGCGATCGGCTGGATCGTGCGGCGCACGCGATTGAGCGAGGACGCGGCCATCGGCGCGGTGCTCTCAGGCTTTTTCGGCCTCGGCGTGGTGTTGCTCACCGTCGTGCAGTCGGTCCCGCTGGGGCGGCAGGCGGGGCTGGAGGGCTTCCTGCTCGGAGCGGCCTCGGCGATGCTACGCGCGGAAGCCGAGCTTGCGGCGATGGCGGCGGCGGTCGCCGGGGCGGCGGTGCTGGCGCTGCGCCGCCCGATGACGCTGGTCGCCTTCGACGAGGGGCACGCCGCGACGCTCGGCGTGCCGGTGCGCGCGGTGGATGGCGCGATCATGGCGCTGGCGCTGGGCGTGACGGTGATCGGCCTCAAGATCGTGGGGCTCGTGCTGGTGGTGGCGCTGCTGATCGTCCCGCCGGTCACGGCGCGTTTCTGGACCGACCGGATCGACGCGATGCTGGCGCTGTCGGCGGCGTTCGGCGCGGTCGCGGGCTGGGTGGGCGCGGCGCTGTCGGCGGCGGGGCCCGCGCTGCCGACCGGGCCGCTGATCGTGCTGACGGCCTTCGCGCTGTTCGCCGCCTCGATGGCGGTCGCGCCGCGGCGGGGCGCGCTCGCTGCGGCGCTGCGGCGGCGGCGGTTTCAGCGCCGGGCGCATCTGCGGCAAGGGCTGCTCGCGCTTGGGCGCGGCGAGCCGATTCTCGACGCCGACACGCTGCGCGCGCTGCGCCGCGCCCGGCTGATCCGACGCGACGGCGCGCCCACCGAAGCCGGCTGCGCGGGCGCCGCGCGCGCCCTGCGGGACGAGGCCCGCTGGGCCGAGGCGCGCCGCGATCCGGGCGGCATGGCGGCGGGGTTCGACGGCCTCTCGCCCATCGAGACCGCCCTGACCGCCGACCAGATCGCCGAGCTCGACCGGCGGCTGGGCCCGCCCCGAGAAGCGACATGAGCGCGGCGGCATGATGGGCGCGGAATTCGTCCAGCTCAGCCTCGCGCCGCTGCTGATCGGCGCGCTCGCGGCGACGGTCTGCGCGCTGCCGGGCAATTTCCTGCTGCTGCGCCGGCAGGCGCTGATCGGCGACGCGATGAGCCATGTCGTGCTGCCGGGCGTGGTGGCGGGGTTCCTGCTGAGCGGCGGAACCTCGACGCTCGCGATGCTGCTCGGCGCGACCGCCGCCGCTCTGGTCGCCGCCGGCGCCATCGAGCTGGTGCGCCGGCTGGGCCGGGTCGAGCCCGGCGCCGCGATGGGGGTGGTCTTCACCGCGATGTTCGCGGGCGGGGTGCTGCTGCTCGAGCAGTCGGTCGGCGGCGACGTGCATCTCGACGTCGAGCACGCGCTCTACGGCAATCTCGAAAGCCTGATCTGGCTGGACGCGACCGGCTGGACCTCGCTGCTCGATCCGCGGGCGCTGGCGGGCGCGCCGCCCGCGCTCCCCCGGCTGGCCGTCGCCGTCGCGATCCTCGCGATCCTCACGCGGCTGTTCTGGAAGGAGCTGGCGCTTTCGACTTTCGATCCGGGCTTCGCGGCCTCGGTCGGGGCGCGGCCCGGCCTCGTCGGCGCTGGACTGGCGGCGGCGACGGCGCTGGCGGCGGTGACGGCGTTCGAGGCGGTCGGCTCGATCATCGTGATCGCGATGTTCGTCTGCCCGCCCGCCGCCGCGCGGCTGATGACCGACCGGCTGGACCGGCAGGTCGCGTGGTCGCTCGGCTTCGCGCTCGCGGCGGCGATCCTCGGCTATGTGCTGGCGGGGTATGGGCCGGTCTGGCTGGGCTTCGCGGCCTCGGTCAGCGCGGCGGGGACGATGGCGACCGTCTCGGGGCTGATCCTGCTCGCCGCCTGCCTGTGGGGGCCGAAACGGCGCCGCGCGGGCGTCACCGCGGTCTGAGCCCCAGCTTCACGTCGAGCAGCGGCGTGCCGTCGACGCAGTCGAGCCCGCGCACCAGCAGCGCGTCGCCTTCGCGCCCCAGAAGCGGCACCTGCGAGACGGCGATGGGATTGGGCCGCACCGGCGAGCGCAGCGCGAAGGTCCCCACCAGCTCGTCGCGGCCGCGCGGGCGCTGAAGCACCAGATCGCGCCGCGATTCGTGCATCCAGTAGAGCAGCACGACCTCCTCGCATTCCTCGACGCCGGTCAGCGCGAGCCGCCAGCGCGGGTCGATCTCGACGCGGCAGACGGGGCCCGTCGCGACGTCGCCCTGACGCGGACAGTCGGCGCGGTCGGCGAACGGCGTGCGCAGCCGTCCGATGAACCAGAGCTGCGCGTCGAAGCCCTCGGGCGGGGCGACGGTCTGTTCGCCGGGGCGGAGGTCGGCGTCGATCATGGGCGGTCTCCTCATCCGGCGCGCGATCATGGCGCGGCCCGCCGCCTGCGTCGGCGCGACCCATCGGCGCGGCGCCTCTTGACCCCGCCGCCGCCGCCGCGATGCTGGCGCGCGGGCATCGAGGGGAGACGCGCCATGAAACTGCTGCGCTGGGGCGAGACGGGCCGCGAGAAGCCGGGGGCGCTCGACGCCGAGGGCGCGATCCGCGACCTCTCCGCCGTCACGGCCGATCTGGCGGGCGACGCCGTCTCCTGCGAGGCGCTCGACGCGCTGCGCGGGCTCGACCTGTCCGCCCTGCCGCGCGTCGAGGGCGCGCCGCGGATCGGCCCCTGCCTCGGCTGGGTTCCCAATTTCCACGCCATCGGGCTGAACTACGGCCGCCACGCCGAGGAAGTCGGCGCCAAGCGCCCGCCCGAGCCGATCCTGTTCTCCAAGGCGACGACCTGCCTCGCCGGTCCGAACGACGATCTGATCCTGCCGCCCGACAGCGAGAAATCCGACTGGGAGGTCGAGCTGGGCGTGGTGATCGGGCGCTGGTGCGACCATGTCGCCGAGGCCGACGCGCTGGCCCATGTCGCGGGCTATTGCGTGGTGAACGACGTCTCCGAGCGCGCATGGCAGATCGAGCGCAAGGGGCAATGGGTCAAGGGCAAGTCGGCCCCGGGCTTCGGCCCGGTCGGCCCTTGGCTCGTCACCGCCGACGAGATCGCCGACCCGCAGGCGCTGGCGCTGGAGCTGCGGCTGAACGGCGAGACGATGCAGAGCTCGACCACCGCCGACATGATCTTTTCGGTGGCGGAGATCGTCTCCTATATGTCGCGCTTCATGGCGCTGCGTCCGGGCGATCTGATCGCGACCGGCACGCCCGAAGGGGTGGGCATGGCCCGCACGCCGACGCGTTTCCTGCGCGCGGGCGACGAAATGGCGCTGTCGGTCGCGGGCCTCGGCGAACAGCGCCAGCGCGTGCGCGGCGCGTCGGAATGAGCCGGGAGGGCGGGCGATGAACGGCTGGGCGCAGATGGGCGCGGCGGAGCTGGGGCGGGCCATCGCCGCGCGCAAGGCCGATCCGCGCGCCGTGCTCGAGGCCTGCCTCGACGCCGCCGCCAACCACCCCGACGCCGAGCGCGTCTTCGCGCGCCTCACCCCCGCCCGCGCCCGCGCGCAGGCCGCCGCGAGCGCCGAGCGCGCCGAGGCGGGGCTGCTGCGCGGACCGCTCGACGGCGTTCCCATCGCGCTGAAGGACCTGTTCGACACGGCGGGGATCGAAACCGAGGCCGGCTCGCGTCTGCTCGCCCATCGCACGCCGGACCGCGACGCGGCCTGCCTGCGCCGCCTCGACGCGGCGGGGATGGTATTTCACGGCAAGACGCAGATGAGCGAGCTGGCCTTCTCCGGCCTCGGGCTCAATCCGATGACCGCCACCTCGCCGAACCCGTTCGATCCGGACTGGGCGCCCGGCGGCTCGTCCTCCGGCTCGGCCTCGGCGGTGGCGCTGGGGCTGGCGCCCTGCGCGCTCGGCAGCGACACCGGCGGCTCGGTGCGCATCCCCGCCGCATGGCAGGGGCTGGTCGGGCTCAAGACCACCGCCGGGCTGATCCCCAATGACGGCGTCGTGCCGCTGGCCCCGAGCCTCGACACGATCGGCCCGCTGACCCGCACGGTCGAGGACGCGGCCCTGATCCTCTCCGCCCTGACCGGCGCGCCGCCGCCCGATCTGGAGGGCGCGCGGATCGAGGGCTGCGCCTTCTTCATCCCCGAGACGACCGTGTTCGACAGGGCCGACCCCGAGCCGGTCGCCGCCTTCGAGGCCGCCGTGGAGCGGCTGGCGCAGGCCGGCGCGCGGATCGAGCGGGGGCCGGCGCCGGAACTCGCCGAGATCCTGCGCGTCGCCGCAGAGCGCGGCGCGATCGTCAACACGGAAGGCTATGCGATCTGGGGCGCGCGGATCGAGGCGAACCCCGAACTCATCTGGGACCGCATCGCCGACCGCTTCCGCTCGGGCCGCGCCTTCACCGCCGATCAGTCCGACGGCGCCCGGATGGCGTTCCGCCGCCTCGCCCGCGCCTTCCTCGCCCGCATCGCCGCGCATGACGCGGCGCTCTGGCCGACGGCGCCGATCCTGCCGCCCTCGGTCGCCCGCCTGATGGCCGACGCCGAGTTCTACGCCGCGCGCAACCTGATGGCGCTGCGCAACACGCGGCTCGGCAATCTGATGGGGTGCTGCGGCCTCAGCCTGCCCGCCGGCGCGCCCGGATGCGGCCTGCTGCTGACCGGGCGGCCCTTCGACGAGGCGCGCCTTCTCCGCCTCGGCGCGGCGATGGAGCGGGCGCTGTCCTGACCGGCCGCGCCCCTCACAGCAACAGAAGCGCCCCGAGGCCGAGAAAGGCGAAGAAGCCCACCACGTCGGTCACCGTGGTGACGAAGGTGCCCGAGGCGAGCGCGGGGTCGGCGCCGACCCGGTCGAGCGCCATCGGGATCAGGATGCCGGCGAGCCCAGCCGCAAGCATGTTGACGACCATTGCGAGGCCCAGAACCACGCCGAGCATCGGGTCGCCATACCAGGCGAGCCCGACCCCGCCGATCACCAGCGCGAAGATCAGCCCGTTGAGCCCCCCCGCCAGCGCCTCGCGCCCGACCACGCGCAGCGCGTTGGTCGCGGTCAGGTCGCGGGTGGCCAGCGCGCGAACCGTGACGGTGAGGGTCTGCGTGCCGGCGTTGCCGCCCATCGAGGCGACGATGGGCATCAGCACCGCCAAAGCCACGACCTGCGCGATCACCTCGTCGAAGATCGCGATGACCAGCGAGGCGAGGATCGCCGTCAGCAGATTGACCGCCAGCCAAGGCGCGCGCCGGCGCACCGTCTCCCAGACCCGGTCGTTGATCTCCTCGTCGCCGACGCCGCCGAGGCGCAGAAGGTCCTCCTCCGCCTCGTCGTCGAGGACGCTCATCGCGTCGTCGATGGTGATGACGCCGGCGAGCCGCCCCGCCTCGTCCACAACCGGGATCGAGACGAGGTGGTATTTCTCGAACAGGCGCGCGACGTCCTCCTGCGGGTCGGCGACGCCGACGGTGCGGAAATCCTCCTCCATGATCCCGCCGAGCGTGACCGGTCGGCGCGCGCCGAGCATCCGCGCGAGCGACACGCGCCCGACCGGCTTCATCGCCGGATCGACCACGACCACGTCGTAGAAGGTTTCGGGCAGGTCCTCGCGGGCGCGCATCGTGTCGATCATCTGGCCCACGGTCCAGAAAGGCGGCGCGGTGACCACTTCGCGCTGCATCAGGCGGCCCGCGGAGTAGTCGGGATAGGACAGCGCCTGCTCGACCACGATCCGGTCCGAGGCGTCGAGCCCTTCGAGGACGCGCTTCTGGTCCTCCTCGTCGAGGTCCTCGACGAGATAAACGATGTCGTCGCTGTCGAGTTCGCGCACCGCCGCAGCGAGGCGCGCTGGGTCGAGCCGCGCCAGCACCGCGTCGCGCGCGCCCTCCTCCAGCTCGGCGAGCACTTCGGAGAGCGTCTCGGGGTCGAGCGCCTCGACGAGGGCGTGGCGGCGCGGGCTGTCGAGCTGCTCGATCAGGTCGGCGATGTCGGCTTCGTGCAGCGGCGCGAGCAGGCGCGCGAGTTCGGCCGCGTCGCCCGCCCCGTCATCGGCGTCGAGCGCGGCGACGACGTCGCGCGCGGCCTGCTCCAGCATCTCCTCGTCGTCGAGGGCGCGAAGCTCGGCGCGATCTTCTGCGGGCTCGGTCGCCTGGGTCATGGCGCGGGCTCCTGCTGCGGGGGAACGGGAAACGCGCGACCTAGGTAGCGCGTGGGAGGCGTCGGCGCAAAGGCGCGCGCGCTCAGCGCGCCGGCCAGCGCGCCGCGAGGGCCTGAAGCTGGGCGAGCCCGCCCGCATCGAGGGGGCCGTCGGCGTCGTCCGACGGACGGAAGCGCAGCCGGAAGGCGGCGGCGACGGCGCGCGCCTCGGCGTCCCATCCCTCGCCAGGGCCGAGCGGATAGCCGAAGCGGCGCGCGGCGGCGCGGAAGGGCGCGGGATCGGCGGGCGCGGGGTCGCGGACCGGCTCGGCCCAGATCGCGAGCCCCGCGCGCGCGAGCCGGCGCCAGTCGAAGCGCCGCGACGGATCGGCCTTGCGGCCCGGCGCCATGCAGGCGTGCCCGATCACCCGCTCCGGCGGGATCGGCCAACGCGCCAGAATGGGGCGCAGCAACGCCTCCAGCGCCGCCATCTGCGGCTCGGGAAAGGGCGCGTCGCCGGGATTGGCGAGCTCCACGCCGATAGAGCGCGAGTTCACGTCGGCGCAATCGCCCCAGGCCCCGGCCCCCGCATGCCAGGCCCGGCGCGTCTCGTCGACGAGCCGCCACGACCGCCCGTCCTCGGCGATCAGCCAATGCGCCGAGACCTCCGCCGCCGGGTCGCGCAGCCGCGCCAGCGCCGCCTCGGCGCTGTCCATCGCGGTGTGGTGCAGCACAACCAGATCGGGCGCAGCGCCGCCCCGCCGCGGCCCGTGGTTCGGCGAGGGCGCTTCGATCACGGGCGTTTCGGCGGGCGCGCCTTGCCGGGGGCGCGAGGTCGCACGGGCTTCGGCTTCGTCGGGACGGGCTTCGCCGCGCCCCCCGCCTTGGCCGAGACGCGCGCGAGGCCGAGCTGATCGGCGAGCACGCGCGGCTTCACCTCCTCCACGGCGCCCTCGGGCAGATCGCCGAGCTGGAACGGCCCGTAGGAGACGCGGATCAGCCGGTTGACCTGAAGCCCCACCAGCTCGAGCGCGCGCCGCACTTCGCGGTTGCGGCCCTCGCGCAGGCCGACCGTCATCCAGGAATTCGCGCCCTGCACCCGCTCGAACGTCACGATCATCGGCTGGAATCGCTCGCCGTCGATGACGACGCCGGCGCGCAGCCGGTCGAGCGCGGCCTCCGAGGGGGCGCCATGCGCGCGCACGCGATATTTGCGCAGCCAGCCGGTCGAGGGCAGCTCAAGCCGGCGCTTGAGCTCGCCGTCATTGGTCAGCAGCAGCAGCCCTTCGGAGGTCAGGTCGAGCCGCCCGACGCTCATCACGCGCGGCAGCTCGGGAGGCAGCCTGTCGAAGACGGTGGGCCTGCCCTTCTCGTCGCGCGCCGAGGTCACGAGGCCCGCGGGCTTGTGGTAGCGCCAAAGGCGCGCGGGCTCGGGCGCGGCGACCGGCTTTCCGTCCACCTCGATGCGGTCCGCCGGGCCGACGGTGACGGCGGGGCTGTCGAGGCGGCGGCCGTTCAGACGCACCCGCCCCTCGGCGATCATCTTCTCGGCGTCGCGGCGCGAGGCGACGCCGGCGCGGGCGAGGCGCTTGGCGATGCGCTCGGGCGCGTCCGGTGCCTTGGGATCGTCATCGGTCATCGCGCATCGCTAGCGCATGCGGAGCGCCCCGCAAAGGCCGCGCTCAGCTGCGGATGCGCGCGCGGTCGCGGTCGCGGCGGCTCGACATCGGCTGGAAGGCGACCGCCACATGCGCTGCGCAGTAGGGTTTGCCTGGAACCGCCGGCAGACCGCAGAAATGGAAATCGGCGTCGGTCGGGTCGCCGATCGGCCATTTGCAGACCCGCTCGGTCAGGTCGAGCAGCGAGACGCGCCGGGCCGATTTCTCGATTTCCGCGAGATTGGCCAGCACTTCGAGGCGGTCTTCCGACATCGGCTGCGGCTCGCGGCGCTGGGTCGGCGACAGCGCCCGCGCCGGGGCCGGCGCGGGCTCGGGCCGCGGCTGGACCTGCGCCTCCGCCGCCTCGGGGGCGGGCGCGACAGTCGCCTCGGGCGCGGGCTCGGCGGCGTCGACGGACGGCGCCGCGGCCTCGATCGCGTCCGGCGCGGCGAGGGCGTCGTGCTCGCCATGGCCGTCGCCGCCGGGGCGGGCGGAGCCGGTCGCGCGGTTGGACAGGCCGAGCCGGTGGACCTTGCCGATCACCGCATTGCGCGTGACGCCGCCGAGCTCCTTGGCGATCTGGGCGGCGGACAGCCCTTCGTTCCACATCTCCTGCAGGCGGGCGACCCGTTCGTCGGTCCAGGACATCCTGCGGCTCCTCGAATGCGCATCCCCTCGGGCGCGGGGGCGGTTGGGGATTGCGCCGCTGCTTCTGGGCGCGGCGCGCCCGACATGTTAGGCGTCGGGCGTTTCTATACAAGCAGAGGGCGGGCATGGAAATGACCGATCCGCGAGGGCCGGCCGCCGCCGGGAAGCGGGCGAGCGACAGCGCCGACTGGGCGCCGCCGGGCCAGCGGCGCTTCGGGCGGGTCAACTGGCTCGGCCTCTGGACGCTGACCGCGCGCGAGATCTGGCGCTTCGCCAAGGTCTGGGGGCAGACGCTGCTCGCTCCGGTGGTGACGGCTGGGCTGTTCATGGCGGTTTTCCACTTCGCGCTCGCCGACCGGCGCGGCGATGTGATGGGCGTCCCCTTCATCGCGTTCCTCGCGCCGGGCGTGCTGATGATGACGGTGCTGCAGAACGCCTTCGCCAACACATCCTCGTCGCTGCTGATCTCGAAAGTGCAGGGCAACATCGTCGACACGCTGATGCCGCCGCTCTCGCCGGTGGAGTTGCTGACGGGCTATCTGGCGGGGGGCGTCGCGCGCGGGGTGGTGGTTTCGCTGGCGGTGGGCGTTCCGACATTCCTCGCGCTCGGGATCGCGCCGGCGCATCCGCTCTGGGCGCTGGTCTTCATCGCGCTGGCGGCGAAGATGATGGCGCTGGCGGGCATCGTGACGGGCGTCCTCTGCACGAAATTCGACCAGATGGCGGCGATCACCAATTTCGCGGTCACGCCGCTGGCCTTCCTGTCGGGCACCTTCTATTCGGTCGCCGACCTGCCAGACTGGCTGTGGGCGGTGAGCCACGCCAACCCGGTGTTCCATGTGATCGACGGCTTCCGCTTCGGCGTGCTCGGCGTGTCGGACGGCTCGCCCTGGCTCGCGTTGGCGGTGGCGGGGGCGGCGACGGCGGCGCTGTGGTGGGCGGCGCTGCGGCTGATCGCGTCGGGGCGGGGGTTGAAGTCCTGAGGCCGAATTGACGCAAGGGCCGCGCGGCGCTAACAGCGAAACACGCCCCGCCGCGCGCCGCCCGGCGGGGTTTCGCTTTGAGCGCGGCGCGCATACGGCCCATCCCGAGAGGGGACCCCAGAGGAGGCCCGCGATGATCGATCCCGTCCTTCCCACATACGCCCGCGCGCCCATCGAGGTCGCCCGCGGCGAGGGCTGCTGGCTGATCGACGCGCAGGGCCGACGCTTCCTCGATTTCGGCGCCGGGATCGCCGTCAACGCCTTCGGCCACGCCCATCCCGAGCTGGTCGCCGCGCTGACCGAGCAGGCCGGCAGGCTGTGGCACACCTCGAACCTCTACCGGGTTCCGGGGCAGGAGCGGCTGGCGGCGCGGCTGGTGGAGGAGACCTTCGCCGACACGGTGTTCTTCACCAATTCCGGCGCCGAGGCGATGGAATGCGCGATCAAGATGGCGCGCAAGTTCCACAGCCATCACGGAAACCCCGAGCGGTTCCGGATCGTGGCTTTCGAGGGGGCGTTTCACGGGCGCACGCTCGCGACCATCGCGCTCGCGGGGCAGGAGAAGCTCGTGAAGGGCTTCGGGCCGATGCCCGACGGCTTCCAGCAAGTCCCCTTCGGCGATCACGAGGCGCTCCGGGCCGCGATCGGGCCGGAGACGGCGGCGGTCGCGATCGAGCCGGTGCAGGGCGAAGGCGGCGTCCGCGCTGTGCCGCCGCAGTGCCTCAAGGGGTTGCGGGAGCTGTGCGGCGAACATGGGATCCTGCTGATCTTCGACGAGGTGCAGTCGGGCTACGGACGCACCGGCAAGCTTTTCGCGCATGAATGGGCCGGCGTGACGCCCGACATCATGGCCGCAGCCAAGGGCATCGGCGGAGGCTTCCCGCTGGGGGCGTGCCTGGCGACCGAGCGCGCGGCGGCGGGGATGACGGCGGGCACGCACGGCTCGACCTATGGCGGCAATCCGCTGGCGATGGCGGTGGGCGAAAAGGTGCTGGAGCTGATGTGCGCGCCGGGCTTCCTGCCGCGCGTCTCCGAGGCGTCGGGGCGGCTGCGCCAGCGGCTGGAGGGGCTGGTCGCGGCCTTTCCCGACCTGCTGGAGGAGGTGCGCGGCGAAGGGCTGCTGATGGGGCTGAAATGTCGCGCCTCCAACGCCGAGCTGGTGGCGAGGGCGCGCGACGCCGAGCTGCTGGTGGTGCCGGCGGGCGACAATGTGGTGCGCATCCTGCCGCCGCTGATCGCGACCGACGCCGAGCTCGACGAGGGCGTGCGCCGGCTGGAGGCCGCCTGCGGCGCGCTGCGCGCCGCGCAGGCGGCGTGACAGGCGGGCGCATGCGGCACTTCCTCGACATCTCGGCGACAGAGGCGGCTGATCTGCGGGCGATGATCGACGGCGCGCGGGCGATGAAGGCCGCGCGCGCGGGCATGCCGAAAGGCGCGCCCGACGCCGACCGCCCCCTCGCGGGGCGGGCGCTGGCGATGATCTTCGAGAAGCCCTCGACCCGGACGCGCGTCAGCTTCGACATGGCGATCCGCCAGCTCGGCGGCGAGAGCGTGGTGCTGAACGGCGCCGAGATGCAGCTCGGGCGCGGCGAAAGCCTCGCCGACACCGCCCGCGTCCTGTCGCGCTACGTGGACGCGATCATGATCCGCACCACCGCGCATGCGAAGCTCCTGGAGCTCGCCGAACATGCGAGCGTTCCGGTCGTCAACGCGCTGACCGACGACAGCCACCCCTGCCAGATCATGGCCGACGTGATGACGGTGGAGGAGCTGCGCGGGCCGATCGCGGGCAAGAAGCTGGTCTGGCTCGGCGACGGCAACAACGTGGCGCAGACTTTCCTCGAGGCGGCGGCGCGCTTCGGCTTCGCCCTGACGCTGGCCACGCCCGAGGCGCTCGACGTCGAGCCCCGCTATCTCGACTGGGCGCGCGGGCAGGGCGCGCGCGTCGCGGTCGAGCGCGACCCGGTCGCGGCGGTCGAGGGGGCCGACGCCGTGATCACCGACACATGGCTGTCGATGCACGACACCGGCGAGGCGCGCGAGCGTCGCCACAACCTGCTGCGCCCCTATCAGGTGGACGCCGCCCTGATGGCGCGGGCGAAGCCGGACGCGCTGTTTTTGCACTGCCTGCCGGCGCATCGCGGCGAGGAGGCGACGGCGGAGGTGTTGGACGGCCCGAACTCGGCGATCTTCGACGAGGCGGAGAACCGCCTGCATGCGCAGAAGGGCATCCTGCGCTGGTGTCTGGGCGCGCTGTGAGGCGCCGTCGGCCTTCGCTGAACTGAGCGACATGCCGCGCCCTCAGTCCTCCACCGCTCCGGTCTTTCTCGACCCCGACACGCCCCCCACCATCGCGACGCTCGTGCTGATCACGGCGCTGGCGGCGCTCAACATGAACATCTTCCTGCCCTCGCTGCCGGGGCTCGCCGCCGATTTCGGGGCGGAGTACGCGCTCGCGCAGCTGGCCGTGTCGGGCTATCTGGCGACCACGGCGGTGCTGCAGCTCCTGATCGGACCGCTGTCGGACCGCTATGGGCGCCGGCCCGTTCAGCTCGGCGCGCTCCTGATCTTCCTCGTGGCCACGGTCGGCTGCCTGACCGCGCCGACGATCGAGCTGTTCCTGCTGTGGCGGATGCTGCAAGCCGCGGTTGCCGCGGGCTTCGCGCTTTCGCGCACCATCGCGCGCGACATGCGCGGGGCCGGCGAGGCGGCGAGCCTGATCGGTTACGTCACGATGGGCATGGCGGTGGCGCCAATGGTGGGGCCGATGATCGGCGGCGCGCTCGACGAGGTCTTCGGCTGGCGGGCGCCCATCGCGCTGATGCTCGTCGTGGGGCTCGGCGCGTTCTGGGTCGTCTGGCGCGATCTCGGCGAGACCAACGCGGCGCCCTCGGACAGTTTCGGCGCGCAGTTCCGCGACTATCCCGCGCTGCTGCGCTCGCGCCGCTTCTGGGGCTACGCGCTGACGGCGGCTTTCGCCTCGGGCGCGTTCTTCGCGTTTCTCGGCGGCGCGCCCTATGTCGCGTCGGTCGTTCTGGGGCTGTCGCCCGCTGAGACGGGGTTCTGGTTCGGCTCGATCGCGCTCGGCTACGCCAGCGGGAACTACGTTTCAGGCCGGTACGGGGCGAGGCTCGGGATCAACCGGCTGATGCTGCTCGGCACGGTGATCGCGACGGCGGCGCTTTCGGGGTCGCTGGCGCTGTTCGCGGGCGGCGCGTCGCACCCGCTGGCGCTGTTCGGGCCGATCGCCCTGATGGGCTTCGGCAACGGGCTGACCATGCCGGGCGCGACGGTCGGCACGATGTCGGTGCGTCCGCAACTTGCGGGCAGCGCCTCGGGGCTCGGCGGCGCGCTGATGATCGGCGGCGGCGCGGCGCTGGCCACGCTGGCCGGCGCGCTGCTGGGGCCTGAGACAGGGCCGTTCCCGCTGCTGTGGGTGATGGCGCTGTCGAGCGTCGCGGCCTTCGCCGCCGTGCTCTTCGTTTTCTGGGTGGACAATGTGGCGGGTCCGCTGCCCGGGATGAGCCGGCGCGGCGACTGAGGCCGCATCTTGCCGGCGAGACGCGGCCCGCCTACCCTTGCGCGCATGACCCAGATCGACGCCGAACTTGACGCGCGCGGGCTGCTTTGTCCGCTCCCCGTGCTGAAGGCGCGCAAGCGCCTTCAGGCGCTCGCGCCAGGCGCGGTGCTGCGGATGCTGTCCGACGACCCGGCGGCGGTGATCGACGTGCCGCATTTCTGCGCCGAGGCCGGGCACGCGCTGCTCGGCGAGACGTCGGGCGAGGGGGCCGGCCGGGTCTGGCTGATCCGCAAGGGCGGTTGAGGCTTCAGGGAGCGGCGCGGCTGCGGAAGGCTTCGCAAGGGTCCGCGCGCTCGGCGGGCGCCGTGAACCAGACGAAATCGTAGAGCGCCGCGCCTTCCGGCCCTGCGGCGTAGGCGCGCCAGTCCTCCGCGCCGTCGAAGGTCTCCAGCATCGCGACGCTGAGCACGCGCAGATCGGGCCGCGCGGCGGCGAGCGCCGCGGGCGCGCCCCGATCCTTGCGCGCGTGGCCCGCGCCGGCGATCAGCGCGACGGGGCGCTCTCCACCGAGCGCGCGGGCGCGCAGGGCCGCGTCGGCGAAGGCCGCGTCGCGCAACCGCTGCGCCTCGACCATCTGGCGCCCGACGCTCTCGGGGATCGCGTCGCAATGGGCGGCGACCTGCTCGGCGGCGGCTGCGGCGAGGACGGACTCCGGCAGGGGGCTCTGAAGCCCGTAGCGCCCGCCGGACGCGCCGATCGACCGCCGCGCCGCAACGTCCGCGCCCTCGCGCATCGCGGCCCCCGCCGCCTCGCGGTCGATGGCGCCGCCGGTGACCTCGGCGTCGGGCGCCGCGGCGAAGATCGGCGCGTACATCGCGAAATCCGGCCAGCCCCGGCGCTCCCAGTCGAGCGCGGCGGCGAGGGCCGCGGCGTCGGCCCCTTCGGCGCGCAACCGCGCCACCGCGTCTTCGCGGTCGCGCGGGATCATTTCGAAGGCGAGGCCGCCGGGGGCGAGGCGCGCCGTCAGCCAGGCCTGCGCGGCGTGATGGTCGGCGTTGTCATGGGTCTCGCCGAGCACGACGACGTCCGCCCCGGCCAACGCCTCGGCCAGCGCCTCCGGCCCCGCCACCGCCGCGCCATCCGCCGTTGCGACGATCCGTCCGGCGAGCGGGTGGGGATGGGCTGCAGTGGCCGGCATCGCTGGCCCGTCCTGCGCGGCGACCGCCGCGGCGAGGGCGAGCAGCGGGGCGAGCGCTGCGAAAGCGAGACGGATCATGGCGGAGACCTCCCTGATGCGGCGGGCGCCCGACCGTAGCGACGCGGCGCGCGCCTTGCTATATGAGCCTGAATTGCGGGTTGTCCCGACGGGCGCAGGGCGATGGGCGGAAAATTCCTCAGAGGCGCGGCCTATGCGGCGCTGTCGGCGATGATCGCTCTGGCCTCATGCCAGGGCGTGGTCGATTACGACGACCGTCGGGCGGCGACCATAGCGGAGCAGCCGCGATGAGCGCGGGCCGCCGCTGGGGCGGCGCCCATTCGCCCGGAGACGGCCGCGGCGAGGAGGGCCCCGCCGCCCGCGCGGCCCGGGCCGCGCGCGTCGCCGGCGCTCCGCCTCCCTCTCCCCAACTGCCGCGCCCGAAGCCCGCTTCGCGCAAGCCCGCGCCGTCGCAATGGTCAGGGCGCGCCGTGCGCTCGCGCTCGCTGCGCGCGACGCTGCTGTTTCTCTGGCCGACCTTCCTGCTGTTCGGCGCCTTCGCCGCGATGCTCGAGGGCGACGCGCTGGGGCTGGTGTGGATGGGCGGCGCCTGGGTCGCGCTGATCCTCGCCGCCGGCCTGACGCGCACCGGGATCGAGGCGGCGGCGGCCTATGAGGCGCGCGCCGTCGCCAAGCCGCCGGCCTTCCCGCGCAAGCTGTTCGGCGCCGCCTTCACCGCGCTCGGCGTCGGCGTCGCGACCTGGTTCGGCGGGCTCGACATGGTGCGGACCGTCGTGTTCGCGGCGGTCGCGGGCGGTCTGCATGTGGCGGCGTTCGGGATCGATCCGATGAAGGCCAAGGGCGTCGACGGGCTCGAAGGCGCCGCGCTCGACGAGGCGATCACCAAGATCGAGACGGCCCGCGCGCTGCTCGGCGAGATGACAGGCGCGATCGCGCGCACCGCCGACCGCGCGCTTCAAGACCGCGTCGCCGCGCTCGCCGCCAGCGCGCAGGAGGTGCTCGCGCGCATCGAGCGCGATCCGCGCGATCTGCGCCGGGCGCGGCGGTTCCTCTCGGTCTATCTCGTCGGCGCGCGCGACGCCGCGGTGAAATTCGCCCGCGCGTGGGAGGAGAGCCCGGACCCCCTGATGCGCGCCGACTATGTCGCGCTGCTCGACGATCTGGAGGGCCATTTCGCCCGCCACCGCGAAGAGCTGCTGCTCGACGACCGCACCGCGCTCGACGTCGAGATCGAAGTGCTGCGCGACCGGCTGAAGATGGAAGGCGTCTGAGCGCCCGCGCCGGACCCGAGCCCCGACAGGAGGATTTCCCATGACCGACGGACTTCGCGACAAGGCGCAGGCGGCGCTCGCCGAGGCCGACGCCGTGACGATGGCGCTGCTGCCCGAGCCGAAAGGCGAGCTGATCGTCATCGATCAGGCCGCGCCCGAGGACCGCGCCGCCATCGAGGCGCGCATGGCCGAGCTCGACATGGCCAACACCCAGTCGATCATCACCTTCGGCTCGAAGGCGCAGGCGGGGCTCACAGCCATCTCCAACGAGATGCTGGAGGGCGTGCGCAACAAGGACACGGGTCCCGCCGGAGACGCGCTGGGGCGCATGGTCGCCTCGATCCGCGGCTTCGACGTGGCCGAACTCGACCCCAACCGCAAGCAGAGCTGGTGGGAGCGGCTGATGGGGCGGGTGACGCCGGTGGCCGAGTTCATCGCGCAGTACGAGGGCGTGCGCGGAACCATCGACCGCATCACAGACGAGTTGCTGACGCATGAGACGGTGCTGCTCAAGGACGTGAAGTTCCTCGACAAGCTCTACGAGAAGACGCTGCAATTCTACGACGAGATCGCGCTCTACATCGCCGCCGGCGAAGCCAAGCTCGCCGAACTCGACGCGACCACCATCCCCGCCAAGGAACGCCAGGTCGAGAACGCCTCCGAAGGCGAGGCGATCCTGCGCGCGCAGGAGCTGCGCGACCTGCGCGCCGCGCGCGACGACCTCGAGCGCCGGGTGCACGACATGAAGCTGACCCGCCAGGTCACCATGCAGTCGTTGCCCTCGATCCGGCTGGTGCAGGAGAACGACAAGAGCCTGATCGGCAAGATCAAGTCCACGCTCGTCAACACCGTGCCGCTGTGGGAGACGCAGCTGGCGCAGGCCGTCACCATCGCCCGCTCGCGCGACGCCGCCGGCGCGGTGAAAGGCGCGACCGACCTGACCAACGAGCTTCTGCGCAAGAACGCCGAAAACCTCCAGAGCGCCAACCGCGAAGTGCGCGAGCAGATGGAGCGCGGCGTGTTCGACATCGAGGCGGTCAAGGAGGCCAACGACCGGCTGATCGCGACGATCAACGAAAGCCTCCAGATCGCCGACGAGGGCAAGGCCCGGCGCGCCGCCGCCGAAGCGGAGCTCCGGAAGATGGAAGCCGAGCTGAAGGCGACGCTGGCCTCCGCCAAGGCGCGCGCCGACGGGGTCGGCGAGAACCTCGGGGGGGCGGTCAACTGAGAGGCCGCGCCCCGCTCTGCGCGGCGGCGCTCGCCCTTGCGGGCTGCGCCGCCGCGGCCCCCGACCGCGCCACCCGCGCCTATGCCGAGCTGACCCAGTACGCGCAGGCGATGGGGGGCATGCGCACCGATTACGCGCCCGCGGACGCGCCCTTCAGCAATGCCGACCTCGCCCGCAATTTCGAGCGGATCGTGTTCTTCTCGGAGTTCACGCTGGTGGACGGCGCGCTGGTCGCGCGCGAGCGCGAGACGCCGCTGGTGAAATGGCGCGGACCGATCCGGTACGCGCTGGCCGGCGACGCGGTGACCGCGCGCGACGTCGCGACATACGCCGCCCTCGCCGAGCGTCTGTCGCGGGTGACCGGGCTCGACATCGCCGCCGCGGCGCCCGGCGAGCAGGACAATCTGCTGATCCTGATCCTGTCGCGCCCGGCCCGGCGCAGCGCGGCCGAGTTTCTGGAGATGCTCGACGGCGAGGCGAGCGAAGGGCTGATCTACCGTCTGAAGGGCGACGACTGGGAGATCCCCTGCGCCGCGACCGTCGGCGTGAACCCGACCGATCCGGTGATCCTGCAGGGCGTGATCCTCATCAAGGCCGAGACCACCGGCCTGCTGCGCGAGAGCTGCGCGCATGAGGAATTCGCGCAGGCGCTCGGCCCGGGCAACGACTTCTTCGGCGCGCGGCCCTCGATCTTCAACGACGACGGCGAATTCGCGCTGCTGACCGAGCATGACGAGTATCTGCTGCGCGTGCTCTATGATGATCGCCTGCGCAGCGGGATGCGGCGTCATGAGGCGATGCCCATCGTGCGCGAGGTGATCTCGGAGCTTCGCCCCGAAGGCGGGCCGGTCTGACGCGCGCCGCCCGAACGCGCGGCGGTCGTCGCGGCCTGCGGCGGCGCTGGCGCTCGCAGCGGGGCGCGGCTACTCTGCCCGCAGCGGCGCGCGATCGCCGCAGGACATGCGAACAAAGGGGTGGAGGCATGACCGGACTGAGGATTTTCCGCGCCGGGGGCAAGGCGGCGCTCGCCGCTTGCCTTGCGGGCGCGCTGTGGACGGCGCTCGCCGCGCCCGTTCTCGCCGCGACCGAGGAGCAGCTGCGCGCGGCCTTCGCGGCGGCGGACGTCAACGCCGACGGCGTGGTGGACGTCGACGAATACGTCGCCTATTTCGCGGATGCGTTCCGCCGGCGCGACGCGGACGGCGACGGGTTCCTCGTTCCCGCCGATTTCCCGAACCCGGACATGGCGCGCTTCGGCGAGGCCGACCGCGACGGCGACGGACGCATCTCGCTCGGCGAGGCGGTGGCGGAGCGGATGCTGGTGTTCTTCGATCTCGCCTCCGACGACGGCGTGATCCGGCTCGACGAACTGCTCGCCTATGAAGCGGCGCGCTGAGGAGGATGCGATGACCATGACCACACGGCTAACGCGCGGCGCAGGCCTCGCGCTCGCGGCCCTTCTTGCGCTCTCGGCCTGCGAGGGCGTTCCCATCGACCAGCGCACCCAGGGCCAGATCCTCGGCGGCGCGACCGGCGCTGTGCTCGGCTCGACGATCGGCGGCGGCACGGGGCGCGTCGTCGCCACGGGCGCCGGCGCGGTGCTCGGCACGATGGTGGGCGGCAACATCGCCGACCGGATGGACTGAGGCGGCGGCGCGCCCCCATGCGGGGCGCGCCCGTCCTTCGCGAGGCGCCGGATGCGCTACATCCTCCACATCGCCGACAAGCCGTATTCCAGCTGGTCGATGCGGGGCTGGCTGCTGCTGCACGCCTTCGGCTTCGACTTCGAGGAGCGGCTGCATCGCCTTTACGATCCCGAATTCGACGCCTTCCGCGCGCAGATGGCGCCGGCGCGCTCGGTTCCGGCGCTGGAATGGACCGACGGCGCGGAGCGGGCGATCCTGTGGGACAGCCTCGCCATCGCCGAGACGCTCGCCGAGGCGCGACCCGAGGCCGGGCTCTGGCCGGAAGGGGCGACGGCGCGGGCTGCGGCGCGGTCCCTGGCGGCCCAGATGCATTCCGGCTTCGCCGCGCTCCGTCAGGCCGCGCCGATGAACACCCGCCGCAAGGGGCCGCCGCTGGCCGCGTCCGAGGCGGTCCGCGCCGATCTCGACCGCTTGTCCGAGCTTTGGCGCTGGGCGCGGGCGGGCTGGGGCGCGGGCGGGCCGTATCTGTTCGGCGCGCGCTTCACCGCGGCCGACGCGTTCTTCGCGCCGGTGGCGTGGCGCGTGCGCGGCTACGGGCTCGAGGTGGATGCGGGGTCGGCGGCCTATCTCGACGCGCTGCTCGCCCACCCGTCCTGTCGGCGCTGGGAGGCCGACGCCGCCGCCGACCCGCGCGTGATCGCGCGCTACGAGAACTGAGCCGCCCTCCCGCGCTCGGGTCTCAGCCGGCGATCCGCCGCAGGCCCTGCGCGTCGGCGCGCTCCCAGCTTTCGCGCTTGCGGTAGAGCGTCGAGGGGCTGACGTCGAGGATGCGCGCGGCCCGCGGGATCGAGCCGCCGCAGGCGTCGATGGTCTGCTCGATGAACTCGCGCTCGACTTCGGACAGCGTCGCGCCGACGAGCGGGGCGAGCGCTTCGCGCAAGTTGGGAGCCCCTGCGGGCGCCGGGCGGGATGCGGGTCCGGGCGGGATCGCGCCTGCGCAGGCGGCGAGCTTCGCCGGCAGCATCTCGGGCGTCACCAGCGGCCCGTCGCGCAGCACGGCGACATTGCGCAGCACGTTCTGCACCTCGCGCACATTGCCCGGCCACGGATAGGCGCGGAACGCCGCGCGCACCGTGTCCGACAGCCCCGCGAAGCGCTTGCCCTCGACGCGGGCGTAATCGGCGAGCAGCTTGTCGGCCAGCCGCAGCACGTCGTCGCCGCGCTCGCGCAGCGGCGGCAGATGGATCGGCACGACATAGAGGCGGTAGAACAGGTCCGAGCGGAACCGACCGGCGTCCACTTCCGTCTGCGGGTCGCGATTGGTGGCGCAGACGATGCGCACGTCCACCTTGCGCGCCGACGCGGCGCCGACCGGCTGGATCGTCGACGTCTGCAGGAATCGCAGCAGCTTGGTCTGCAGGTCGATGTCCATCTCGCAGATTTCGTCGAGAAACAGCGTGCCGCCATCCGCGGTGGCGGCGGCGCCCGGCTTGTCGGAGATCGCGCCGGTGAACGAGCCCTTGAGATGGCCGAACACTTCCGATTCGAGCAGATCGCGCGGGATCGCCCCGCAATTGAGCGGCACGAAGGGCCGGTCGCGGCGCGGCGACAGGTCGTGGATCGCCTGCGCGGCGAGTTCCTTGCCCGTGCCGCTCTCGCCCGTGATGAACACCGTCGCGGTCGACCGCCCGACGTCGCGGATCGTCTCGTAGACGGCGCGCATCGCCGGCGACAGCCCGACGAAGCCCTGGAAGCCCTGCGCATCGGGCTCGGGCGGCGCGACGAGATGGGGGGAAGCCGGCGCCGCGTCGGCCTGCTCGACCGCGCGCAGCAGCCGCGCCTCGTCGAAAGGCTTCACGAGGAAATCGAACGCTCCGGCCCGCATCGCCTCGACGGCGCGGTTGATCGAGCCGTTCGACGTCGCCACGATCGCGCGCACGTTGGGGTCGCGCGCGCGCATCTCGCGCAGCGCGTCGATGCCGTCGCCATCGGGCAGCACCAGATCGAGCAGGACGAGCCGGTGCCCACCGGCGGCGAACCGCGCGCGCGCCTCGGCGAGGGTGAAGGCGCACTCCACCTCGCGCCCCGCGCGGCGCAGCAGCGTCGCATAGAGGTCGGACAGCGACGGGGTGTCCTCGACGAGGAGGATCGGTTTTCGCGCCTGCGCCACGGCGTCGGCGACCTCCCTTGCGGTTCGCGCGCCGCCGGCGGCGGCGCGCCCCTCCCTTGGATCGGCGGGAGGACGTGAGTCTACTGGGCCTTCGACCTCAGGAAGGCGCGCAGCACGGTGGACTGCATCGAAATGTCCGAGCCGATCGCCGCGGGGTCGTCGGACGCCTTGCCGTTGGCCACCGCGTTCAGCCGCTGCGCCAGCGTCTTGAGCGGCTCGGCGCCGATGGCCCCGCAGACCGAGATCATCACATGCGTCGCATTGCTCAGCACGCTCATGTCCGACGCGGCGACCCCCTCGCGCACCTGCTGGACGGCGGCGTCGAGATCGCTGTCGATCTTGCCGAGAAGATCGCGCATCGCCTCCGGCCCGATCGCCTCGGCGAGGCCGGTGAACACCTCCATCTCGACGGGCCGCCCAGTGGCAGGCCGCGCCGTCGGCGCCGCCGTCGCGGCGGCGGGGACATCAGGCGCTGCGCTCTGGGCGTGGGCTGCGGCGGGCGCGCCTCCAGCGGCCCGACGCACGCGTTCGGTGAGGTTGAGGATGTCGCGCCCGAACTGCTCGATGCTGATCAGCGGCTTGGGGATCAGCCCGTCGGCGCCGGCCTCGGCGATCTTCTCGCGATGCTCGCGCAGCGCATAGGCCGTGACCGCGATCACCGGCGCGTCGCACAGCGGCGGCGCCGACTGGCGGATCGACTTGATGACGTCGAGTCCGGAGACGCGCGGCATCTCGATGTCGATCAGATAGATGTCGTAGCGATGCGCCTCGATCATCTCCAGCGCCTCGGCGCCGTCATTGGCGACGTCGACCCGCGAGCCCAGAGCGTCGAGCAACTGGGTCGCGACCATCTGGTTGGTGATGTTGTCCTCCGCGAGAAGCACGCGCTTTCCGCGAAGCCAGGCGAGACCTGAAGCGTTGGAGCTGTCCATCTGTCCGGTCGTTCCTGACTTCCTTACGCGGCGTCGCGCAATCTGGGCGCGCACTGCTTAATGCGGGGTCAACTCTAGCGATGTCGGGCGCGCCGGGAAAGCGGCGCCTTTCGCGCGCGCCTCCCAGACCGTCCGAACGGCGTCGGCGACGCGATCGGGCTCGAGCGGCGCGGCGACGACGCCGTCGAAGCCGGCGGGCTCGCCGGGCGCGCCGAGAGCGACCAGCAGGGCCTCGGGCCAGCGCGCGCGCGCTTCCGCGACCGTCGTCGCTTCTTCGTCGCCGCCGGCCTCGACCAGCACGATCTCCGGCGCCGGCGCGTCGTCGGCGTCGAGCACCTCGACGCCGGCCGCGGCGCTCGCCGCCGCGCCGAGCGCGCCGAGCGAGCGGGTCTGCGCCATCACGCGCACCCGCGGCCCCTGCGGATGCGCAGCCGCCGACGGGGTCGCCGCGAGCACGAGCACACGCCCCGATTCCGTCGTCGAGACTTCGAGCCGCCCGCCGATGCGCTCGAGCAATCCCTTGGCGAGCAGCGGGCCGAGACCGACTTCGCCGGCGTCGCGCCCGACCGCCGGCTCCGCGGCGACGAGGCGGCGCAGTTCCTCGGCGCCGGCCGCTGCGTCCGGCAGGTCGAAGGAGAGCGCCGCGCGGCATTCGCCGTCCTGATGGCCGAGTTCGAGCCGCACGTCGCGCGCCCCGGCGCGCTCGAGCACGAAACCGCACAGATGGGTCAGCGCGCGCTGGAAGCGCCGACCGTCGCCGGTCATCAGCGCCGGCGCGTCGCCCGACGCCGCGACCGTGAAGCCCACGCCCGACCGCGCCGCCGCCGGCGCGAACAGGTCGCGCATCGACTGGGCGAGCGCGTCGATCTCGAAGGTCTGGCCGGCGCCGGGCTCGGCGTCCGCCTCGGGATCGGCGTCGAACACGTCGTCGAGCATGTCCGATATCTGGCGCCCCGCCCGCTCGGCCTGCTCGATGAGCTGCGTCTGCTCGTCGCTGACCCCCATGTCGCGCACCAGCGCCACGAGGCCCATCACGCCGTTGAGCGGGGTGCGCAACTCGTGGCTGAGCATCGACAGCATATGCGCGCGTTCGCGTCCGATTTCGGGCGTCTCGGCGACCGGCGCGGCGGGGCGGAAGCGGCTGGCGTCGCGGGCGCGCCGCGACAGCACGATCGCGCGCGTCGCCGCCGCCAGCATCACCAGGCAGCAGATCGCGCCGGCGAGGCCGACTGCGGAGAACACCGAAGCGGCCGGGCTGGCGGCGCGCGCCGCCTCGATCGCGCGCATCTGCGCCGTCTCGTCCGCCGCCCGCCCAAGCGCTTCGAGCTCGGGCAGGCTCGCGCGCAGACCGGCCGACAGGCGCGCGATCTCGCCGGGAGCGCCGCGCGCGAGCGCGTCGAGGTCGAGGCCGCCCGCTCCGAGGTCGCTGGCCAGCCGCGCGAGCGCCTCGAGCGCTGTCGGACTGACCAGACCCTCCAGCGCCTCGCGCCCGAGCAACGCAAGCGCCTGCGCGCGCAGCTGCGCCGCCGCCTGCGAGATCGCCTCCGGGTCAGGTCCGAAGCGGCCTTCGGAAAAATGCTCCAGCGAATCGGCCAGACGCCGCGCGTCGAGTTCGAGCAGCGCCGGGCCGACGGCGCGCGCGGCCGCGGCGGGGCCGGGATCGGGCGGGGGCGCGAGCAGCGCGACCGCCGTCGCGGCGACGAAGCCGGCGGCGGAGAGCAGCGCGGCGGCGCCGAGCAGCCAGGAATAGGCGGCCGTGCTGCGCGGAGTGCGGTTCGAGGGGCGCGTCATCGCCGCCGCCCCCATGGCGCGCGCATCTCGCGCGACCGCGACGGGCGACGCCAAGCGGCGCCGGCCTGCGCGGCCTGCGCGGGGGACGGGCTGAGCAGCCGAGCCATCCCGACGGAACTCCAGCAAGGAAAACGGCGCGCCGCATCATCGCGACGACGGCGAATCCTAGACCCCAAGCTGTAAACGAAGCGGAAAGCACCGCTGCGCGGGGAGCGGGAGGACGGGCGAGGAAACCGCCGCCCGCTCCCGATGCGCGCGGCTCAGGAGACCGCGCGCGCGAGCCCGACGCCCTGCATCGCCGCGCGGATCTCCTCGAGGATCGCCGGGTCGTCGATGGTCGCGGGGACCTTAACCTCCTGCCCGTCCGCCATCTTGACCATCGCGCCGCGCAGGATCTTGCCCGAGCGCGTCTTGGGCAGCCGGTCGACCACGATCGCCGTCTTGAACGCCGCGACCGGCCCGATCTGGTCGCGCACGAGCTTCACGCATTCGCGCACAATCTCGTCATGCGGGCGATCGCAGCCGGTGTTGAGGCACAACAGGCCGACCGGCTGCTGGCCCTTCAGCGAATCGGCGGCGCCGATCACGGCGCATTCGGCGACGTCGGGGTGGCTGGCGAGCACCTCCTCCATCGCGCCGGTCGAAAGGCGGTGGCCGGCGACGTTGATGACGTCGTCGGTGCGGGCCATGATGTAGAGATACCCGTCCTCGTCGATCATGCCCGCGTCGCCGGTCTCGTAGAAGCCCGGATAATGCGCGAGATAGCTCGATTTGAAGCGCTCCTCCGCGTTCCACAGCGTCGGCAGCGCTCCCGGCGGCAACGGCAGGCGCACTGCGATGGCCCCCAGCGTCTTCGGCGCCGCCAGCTCGCCCGCCTCGTCGAGGATGACCACGTCGTAGCCCGGCATCGCCACAGTCGGCGAGCCCAGCTTGACCGGCAACAGCTCGACCCCGACCGGATTGGCGGCGATCGCCCACCCCGTCTCGGTCTGCCACCAATGGTCGATGACGGGCACGCCCAGCGCCTTCTGCGCCCAGACGATGGTGTCCGGGTCGGCGCGCTCGCCGGCGAGGAACAGCGTCTTCAGGCCCGAAAGATCGTAGCCGGCCATCAGCTTCGCCTCGGGATCGTCGCGCTTGATGGCGCGCAACGCGGTCGGGGCCGTGAAGAGCGCCTTGACCTTGTGCTCCTCGATCACCCGCCAGAACACGCCCGCGTCGGGCGTGCCGACCGGCTTGCCCTCGAAGATCACCGTGGTCGCGCCGACGATCAGCGGGGCGTAGACGATGTAACTGTGGCCCACCACCCAGCCGACGTCGGAGGCCGCCCAGAACACCTCGCCCGCGCCGATGTCGTAGATCGCCTTCATCGTCCAGGCGAGCGCGACCATGTGGCCGCCGGAATGGCGCACCACCCCCTTGGGCTGCCCGGTCGTGCCGGAAGTGTAGAGGATGTAGAGCGGCTCGGCCCCGCCAACCGGCGCGCATTCCGCGAAGGGCGCGTCGGCGACGAACTCGGCCCAGTCGACGTCGCGGCCCTCGATCAGCGGCGCCTGCGCCTGCGGGCGCTGGCGGATCACCACGAAATCGGGCTTGTGCGCGGCCTGCGCGATCGCGCCGTCCACCAGCGGCTTGTAGGCGATCACCCGGCCCGGCTCGATCCCGCAGGAGGCGGTAAGCACGGCCTTGGGCTTGGCGTCGTCGATGCGCACGGCGAGCTCGTGCGCCGCGAAGCCGCCGAACACAACCGAATGGATCGCGCCGATCCGCGCGCAGGCCAGCATCGCGATCGCGGCCTCCGGGATCATCGGCATGTAGATCAGCACCCGGTCGCCCTTGCCGACGCCCCGCGCTTCGAGCGCGCCGCCGAGGCGCGCGACCTCCTCCTGCAGTTCGGCGTAAGTGATCGTCCGCTTGGTCCCGGTGATCGGGCTGTCATGGATGATCGCCGCGCGGGCGCCGTGGCCGGCGGAAACATGTCGGTCGACGGCGTTCCAGCAGGTGTTGGCGACGCCGTCGGCGAACCAGTGGTAGATCGGCTTGCGGCCGTCGTCGAGCGCGCGCGAGGGCTTGTCGAACCAGTCGATCGCCTCTGCGGCCTTCATCCAGAACCCCTCGGGGTCGCGTTTCCAGCTGTCGTAGAGTTCCGCGTACCGACCCATGACCGTCTCCCCCGCATATCGCCAGGCTCCGCCGCAATCCGCCGCGTCGAGGCGGAGCGCGGGCCGGAGCCGTTCCCGCGCCCCGGCGCGGCGTCGAGGTCGAGCCGGGCGCCGGAGCGGGCCATGGGTAATTCCGCGCGCCCGGTCGCGAAACTGTCGCCGAGGGCGCGCGGCCCTTCGCCGCAAGGCGGCGACGGCCATGACGGCGCGTCCCCTCGCCACCGTCGATCCAATGCGCCCGGCCTCCGCGCCCTCCGCGAAACGCTCACTCCGGCGACCAGATCGCAGGCGCCGCCGCGCCGCGCCGGATCACCGCGAACTGGCCGGCGAACAATCGGTAGGGATGGCTCCACACCCCGTCCGGCCAGCGCACCCGGACTTCGGCCCGTTCGCTGACGCCGAGCCCGAGATGGATCCATCCGGCATGGCCCGAGGCGTGGCCGCCGCCGACCTGGACCACCCGCCGAAGCGTCCGCGCCCCGATCCGCACCGACAGCTCCGCCCCGACGGCGGTGCGATTTGGCGCCGGTTGCTCAAGCGCGACCATCGCCCAGCCGCCCATCGGCAAAGGCGGCTCGGCGGGCGCCGCTCCGAGGCTGCGGAACAGGCTCGTCGCGCCTTCGCGGTTGACGACCAGCAAATCGAGCATGCCGTCGAGGTTGAAGTCGGCGACGGCGGCCCCCCGCCCCCGCCGGTCGAGCGCGACGCCCGCCTGCGAACCGGCTTCGGCGAAGCGCCCGTCCCACTGGCCCATCAGCAGACTGTCAGGGTCGAAGGCGGCGAAATCGGGCATCTGCTCGACATTGCCCTTCGCGATGAACAGATCGAGCAACCCGTCATTGTCGAAATCGGCGAATTCGGCGTGCCAGCCGGTCGAGGGCCGCAGATCGCCGCCGACATGCGGACGGTGGGCGGTCGCGCCGCGGGCGAAGGCGATGTCGCGATAGGTCGGCGCGCCGGGCTCCGCCTCGGGGTCGAGCTGTTGCAGCAGCGTGTCGCCCATCGAGGTCAGCGCGTATTCGGGATAGCCGTCCGCATCCAGATCCGCCTCGGCGATCCCCATCCCCCAGATTTTCAGCCGCCGCCAGCCCTCGGCGCGGCGAAACAGCCGCGGCGCCCGCTCCGGTTCGACGCGCCAGAGCTGCTCCTCGCCGTCGAGATGGTATTGGCGGTCGTTGGCCGCGCGCAGATCGGCGCGGCCCAGCCGCCCCCAGTCGGTGAACAGCAGCGAGAGCGCGCACTGGCCGGGGGCGAGTTCGGTCGCGGTGGAGTAGTCCGGCGCCTCGCCGGGGCCGGGCCGGTGGAGGGCGTGCGGCGCGCAGGTTCCCCAGGGCGCGCCGGGCGCGGAGCGGTCGACATAGTTGCCGAAGGCGAGCGTCGGGAAGCGCGCGCCGGCCTCCCAGGTCGCGGCGAAGGCGGCGGTCCACTCCCGCCCGCCGTCGAAGCGCCACGCCCGGTCGGCGCGCTCGAAGCGGCAGTCGCCGAGGCCCCGCAGCAGGGCGTTGCGCCCCAGCCGCAGGATTGCGAGGTCCATCAGCCCGTCGCCGTCGACGTCGAGCGGATAGGCGCCGAGAACGCCGGTCAGCTCATCCCCCAGCGCGTCGAGCGGGCGCGCCTCGAAGCGCAAGGGGCCGCCGGTTGCGCTGCGGTTGACGAAGAGCCGCGCGGGGTTCGCGCCGCCGGCGAGCAGCAGGTCGGGGCGTCGGTCGCCGTCGCAGTCGAAGGCCGCCGCGCCGCCGCCGACGAAGAACTCCCAGCCGCCGCCATAGACGTGCTCGAGTCCCGCTTCGCGCGCTTCTTCGACGAAATGGGGGCCGTGGAACGGGCGCGGCGCTTCCCCGGCCTGCGCCGCGCCGGCCAGCAGCAGCGCCAGCGCCGCCGCTCTCATGGCGCGATCCGCAGAGTGCGCAGAAAGGCGATCACGCTCTGGCGCGCATCTTCCGGCGCGGCCTCGTAGGCCTTCGCCGCAGCCGCCGCCGCGCCGCCATGGGCGCGGATCGCCTCGTCGAGCGTCGAGAGGTCGCCGCGATGGCCGTAGGGGCCGGTGTCGGCGACGCCCCAGAGCTCGGCGGTCAGGAACACGTCGCGCGCGACGAAGCGCTGGCCGAGCAGTTCGTCGCCAAAGACCGGACGCACCGGGTCGGCGATCACATGCCGCTTGAGATCGCCGTAGAGGGGGACGAGCGCGCGCCCCTGCGCGTCGCGCGGCAGGCGCGCCGCCCAGTCCAGCGCGCCGAGGTCGAGCGCCACGGTCGCGGCCTCGCCCTGCCGCAGCACGCCGGCGGGCGCGCCGGGGGCCGGCTCGTGAAACACCAGCCCGTCCAGCGGCAAAGCAGGGATGTGGCAGGCGGCGCAGCCGAACGCCGCGAAAGCCGCCTCGCCAGCAGCCGCCGCATCGCGCCACAGCGGATCCTCGGGCGTCGCGCGCAGCGGCGGGGGCAGGCTCGCCTGCCAGAGGGTGAGGGCGGTCACGTCGCCCGCGCCGATCTCGGCGCCGATCCCGTCGCCGTCGAAATCCGCCTCTCCGGTCCAGCGCGGCCCGAAGCGCTCCTCGGCCTGAATCCCGTGATGCGCGTTGAGCGCGTTCACGGTGAACTGGCGCAGCGAGACGATCACGCCCTTCTGGCTGAACGGGCGGATCACGAGGTCGCTGTCGACCCCGTCGAGCGCCGAGATGTCGAGCAGCCCGTCCGGCCCCGCCGTCAGCGCGCCGAACTCCACGCCCTTGGCGGTGAGGCGGATCGTGGCCGGCGCGCCCGTCTCGCGCGCGCGGCGCAGCGCGTCGCGCCGCTGCGCCTGAAGCTCGGCGGTCATCTCGCGGGCGAGCAGTTCGACGAGGCCCGCGCCGAACAGATGGTTGGTCCCGCGCTCGTTGGAGAATTGCGGGTCGAGCGTGTCGAAATCGGCGCTGGAGAAGCCTTCGGAGACGAAGGCGTTGGCCGCGAAATCGCCCGCGCCGCCGGGGAGCGGCTCGATGTGGCAGGCGACGCAGGAGGAGGCGTCGGGCCCGCTGAGGCGCTGCATCGCACGTTCCGCCGGTCGGCGGCGCTTGGTCGGCACGATGGCCTGGGTGGCGAGCGGGCGGCCCGCGCCGTCGGGCGTCGTGAAGCGGGCGCGGAACAGGCGTTCGCCTTCCGCCAGAACCCGCGACGGGCCGTCGCGGGCGATCTCGGCGGCGAGCGCGTCATGGTCGAGCGGCGCGGCCAGCGCGCGCTCGTCCCAGGGCTGCGCGGTGGGTTGACCCAGCGTCGGCGGGGCCGCGGCCGCGCCGAGGGCGACGATCAGGGCGGCAAGGTCTTTTCGCATATGCAGCAACACCTTGTGGGCGGGAAACCCGCCGGTCGCGCCATTGTTGACAGGGCGCGGGGGCCGTGTCACTCGCTAGACGGGCGCGGTTCAGCGCAGCAGATCGGCCGGCGCGCCCCAGCGCGAACAGCCGGCACAGGGAGGATGAGATGCGGAATTTCCTGCGCGCGACCGCCGCGGTCGCGCTTTGCCTGTCCGTTGCGCCAGCCTTCGCACAGACAATGACCGTCGGCGTCTCCTGGTCGAACTTCCAGGAAGAGCGCTGGAAGACCGACGAGGCCGCCATCGTCGCAGCCCTGAACGCCGCCGGCGCCGCTTACGTCTCAGCGGACGCGCAATCCTCCACCGCCAAGCAGCTTTCCGACGTCGAGAGCCTGATCGCGCGCGGCGTCGACGCGCTGATCGTCCTCGCGCAGGACAGCAGCGCCATCGGCCCGGCGGTCGAGGCGGCGGCGAACGAGGGCATCCCCGTCGTCGGCTACGACCGGCTGATCGACGACCCGCGCGCCTTCTACCTGACCTTCGACAATGTCGAAGTCGGGCGCATGCAGGCCCGCGCCGTGCTCGCGCAGGCGCCCAAGGGCAATTACGTGATGATTAAGGGCTCGCCGACCGATCCCAACGCCGATTTCCTGCGCGGCGGCCAGCAGGAAGTGCTGCAGGCGGCGATCGACGCGGGCGACGTGACGATTGTCGGCGAGGCCTACACCGACCAGTGGCTCCCCGCCAACGCGCAGCGCAACATGGAGCAGATCCTCACCGCCACCAACAACGCGGTGGACGCGGTCGTCGCCTCGAACGACGGCACGGCGGGCGGCGCGGTCGCGGCGCTGACGGCGCAGGGAATGCAGGGCATCCCGGTCTCGGGGCAGGACGGCGACCACGCGGCGCTCAACCGCGTGGCCCTCGGCACGCAGACCGTCTCGGTCTGGAAGGACGCGCGCGACCTGGGGCGGGCGGCGGCGGAGATCGCCGTGGCGCTGGCCGGCGGGACGGCGATGGCCGACATCGAGGGCGCGCAGAGCTGGACCAGCCCCTCGGGCAAGGAGCTGACCGCGAAGTTCCTCGCGCCGGTGCCGGTCACCCGCGACAACCTCGCCTCGGTCGTCGAGGCCGGCTGGATCGGCAAGGACGCCCTCTGCCAGGGCGTGCCGGCGGGGTCGGTCGCGGTCTGCGACTGACGCCGGATTTCCGGGCGGCGGATCGCCGCCGCCCGCGCTGACGCCGGAGGCTCCTCATGGCGCAAGCCGACATCTCACGCTCCGCCGCGCAGGCGCCCTCGGCGATGGGCGCCTTTCGCGCGCTGCAGATCGACCCGCGCCTGCTGGGCATGATCGGGGCGCTGCTGATCATCTGGATCGGCTTCGACGTTCTGACCGGCGGGCTGTTCCTGACCCCGCGCAACCTGTTCAACCTCTCGGTCCAGACCGCTTCGGTCGCGGTGATGGCGACCGGCATGGTGTTCATCATCGTGATGCGCCACATCGACCTGTCGGTCGGCGCGATGCTCGGCGTCATCGGCATGCTGATGGGCTGGATGCAGGCGCAGGTGCTGCCCGACCTGCTGGGCTTCGGGTCCTGGGCGATCGCGCCGATCACGGTGCTCTTCGGCGCGACGGTGGGCGCGCTGATCGGCGCCGGGCAGGGTTATGTCGTCGGCTATCTCGGCGTGCCCGCTTTCATCGTGACGTTGGGCGGACTCCTCATCTGGCGCGGCGCCGCCTGGTGGGTGACGAGCGGGCAGACCGTCGCGCCGCTCGACGCGAATTTCGTGGTGCTCGGCGGCGGATTGCGCGGCACGCTCGGCGCGGAGTGGAGCTGGATGCTCGCGGCCCTCGCCTGCGCCGCGACCGTGGCGTTGATCGCCGCCTCGCGCCGGCGCAAGATCGCGCGCGCCTTCCCGGTCAAGCCGCTCTGGGCGGAGCTGACCGTCGGCGCGATCCTGCTCGGGCTGATCGTGAGCTTCACCGCGATCATGAATGCCTACGACGTGCCGCAGCGCGCCGCCGAGCGGCTCTACCAGTCGCGCGGGCTGACGCTGCCCGAAGGCATGATCCTCTCGCACGGCATCGCCGTTCCGGTCATCATCGTGCTGATCGTGGCGGTGGCGATGACCGTGATCGCCCGGCGCACCCGCTTCGGGCGCTACGTCTTCGCCGCCGGCGGCAACCCCGACGCCGCCGATCTGGCGGGCGTCGACACGCGCAAGCTGACGGTGAAGGTCTTCGCGCTGATGGGGTTCCTCACCGCCATCGCCGCCGTGATCGCCTCGGCGCGCCTGCAATCGGCGGCCAACGACCTCGGCACGCTGGACGAGTTGCGGGTGATCGCCGCCGCAGTCATCGGCGGCACGGCGCTGTCGGGCGGGATCGGGACGATCTACGGGGCCATTCTGGGCGCGCTGGTCATGCAGTCGCTGCAATCGGGCATGGCGATGGTGGGGGTGGACGCGCCGCTGCAATCCATCGTCGTCGGCGTGGTGCTTGTGGTCGCGGTGCTGGCCGACATCGTCTATCGCCGCCGCGTGGGAGACTGAGCCATGGCCGCGCCGCTTGTGGAAATGCGCGACATCTCCATCGCCTTCGGCGGCGTCAAGGCGGTGGACGGGGTGACGGTGGACCTCCACCGTGGCGAAGTGGTCGGGCTGCTCGGCCATAACGGCGCCGGCAAGTCTACGCTGATCAAGGCCCTGTCGGGCGCCTACAAGCGCGACGCGGGGCAGATCTTCATCGACGGCGCCGAAGTGCAGATCGACAATCCCCGCGACGCGCGCCGCTGCAACATCGAGACGATCTACCAGACGCTCGCGCTGGCCGACAATCTCGACGCCAAGGCCAACCTCTTTCTCGGGCGCGAACTGGTCGGCGGCGCGGGTTTCCTCGACGACGACGCCATGGAGGCCGAGACGCGGAAGATCATGAAGCGCCTCAACCCCAATTTCGCGAAGTTCACGGCGCCGGTGAAGGCGCTGTCGGGCGGGCAGCGCCAGTCGGTCGCGATCGCGCGCGCGATCTATTTCGACGCCAAGATCCTGATCATGGACGAGCCGACCGCCGCGCTCGGCCCGGCCGAGACCGCGCAGGTGGGCGAACTGGTCAAGCAGCTCAAGGCCGAGGGCATCGGCATCTTCCTGATCAGCCACGACATCCACGACGTGTTCGACCTCGCCGACCGCGTCTTCGTGATGAAGAACGGCCAGCTCGTGGGGCAGGCGCGCACTGCAGACGTCACCAAGGACGAAGTCCTCGGCATGATCATCCTCGGCAAATGCCCCAAAGCCGCGATCCCGGGCCCCGGCGCGCTCGATTCCTGACTTGCGGAGGCCCGACATGGGCGATTTCTACTCGATCTCGGACCCGATCCGCTTCGAGGGGCGCGACAGCGACAATCCCCTCGCCTTCCGCTTCTACGACCCCGACGCGACTGTGCTCGGCAAGCGGATGGAGGACCATCTGCGCTTCGCCGTGTGCTGGTGGCACACGCTCTGCTGGCCCGGAACCGACCCGTTCGGAGGCCCGACGTTCCTCCGCGACTGGTTCGAGGGCGAGCCGATGGCCTGCGCGCGGCGCAAGGCCGACGTGGCCTTCGAGACCTTCCGCCTGCTCGGCGTTCCCTTCTACACCTTCCACGACCGCGACGTGGCGCCCGAAGGCGCGACGCTGGCCGAAAGCAACGCCAATCTCGCCGCGATGGGCGACTATCTCGCGGAGAAGATGGAAGGCTCGGGCGTGGGCCTCCTCTGGGGCACGGCCAACCTGTTCTCCAACCGCCGCTACATGGCCGGCGCCGCGACCAACCCCGACCCCGAGGTGTTCTCCTATGCGGGCGCGCAGGTGAAGGCGGCGATGGAGCTCACCCACCGTCTCGGCGGCGCGAACTATGTGCTGTGGGGCGGGCGCGAGGGCTACGACACGCTGCTCAATACCGATATGGGCCGCGAGCTCGACCAGCTCGGGCGGTTCCTGACCATGGTCGTCGAGCACAAGAAGAAGATCGGCTTTCCGGGCACCATCCTGATCGAGCCGAAACCGCAGGAGCCGACCAAGCATCAATACGACAGCGACGTCGCCGCGATCCACGGTTTCCTGCGCCGCTACGATCTGATCGGCGAGGTGAAGATCAACATCGAGCAGAACCACGCGATCCTCGCCGGCAAGAGCTTCGAGCACGAGATCGCGCTGGCCGGCGCGCTCGGCATCTTCGGCTCGCTCGACCTCAATCGCGGCGACTATCAGTCGGGCTGGGACACCGACCAGTTCGCGATGAACGTGCCGGAACTCGCGCTGGCGATGCACGCGGTGCTGGAGGCGGGCGGGTTCACGACCGGGGGCCTCAACTTCGACGCCAAACTCCGCCGCCAGTCGCTCGATCCTGACGACATCCTGCACGCCCATCTCGGCTCGATGGACGCCTGCGCCCGCGCGCTGCTGATCGCCGCCGAGATGATCGAGGCGGGCGCGTTGACCGGTCCGCGCGCGGCGCGCTATGCGGGCTGGGACGGGGCGGAGGGCCGCGCGATCCTGTCCGGCGCGCGCAGCCTCGACGATCTGTCGGCGCGGGTGCTGGCGGAGGGGATCGAGCCGCAGCCGGTCTCGGGCCGGCAGGAGGCGCTGGAGGGCGTCGTCAACCGCTTCCTGAGGTGACGCCCGCGCTGTCGGGCTGGCGGCTGGCCGGCGCGGTCTGCGTCGCGCTGATCGCGTTCGCCGCGAATTCGGTGCTGTGCCGCATGGCGCTTGCGGGCGGCGACATCGGGCCGACGGCCTTCACGGCGATCCGGCTGGCGGCGGGCGCTGCGGCGTTGGGGCTGATCGCGCTCGTCGCCGGGCGCGGCGCGCAGGCGCGGGCGGCGGCGTCCGGGCTGTCGGCGGCGATGCTGTTCGGCTATGCGGCGGCCTTCTCCTTCGCCTATGTCGCGCTCGACGCCGGGATCGGCGCGCTGATCCTGTTCGGCGCCGTGCAGGCGACGATGTTTCTGGGCGCGCTTCTGGGCGGCGAGCGGCCCGGCCCGGCGCGGTGGATCGGCGGCGCTGCGGCCTTCGGCGGGCTCGTCTGGCTGCTGTCGCCCGGCGCCGCTGCGCCGCCGCTTGTCCCGGCGCTGCTGATGGCGGCGGCGGGCGCGTGCTGGGGCGGCTATTCGCTGCGCGGCCGCCGGGCGGGCCCGCCGCTCGCCGCGACGGCGGCGGCGTTCGCACTCGCCACTCCGGCGGGGCTGGCGCTCTGGGCCTTTGCGGGGCCGACCGAGCCTGTCGGCGCTGCGGGCGCCGTGCTGGCGGCGGCGTCCGGCGCGCTCGCCTCGGGGGGCGGCTATGCGGTGTGGTATGCGGTCCTGCCGCGCATGGAGGCGAGCCTCGCGGCGGTGGCGCAGCTGACCGTTCCGGTGATCGCGCTGGCCGGCGGGATGGTCTTTCTCGGCGAGGCGCTGACGCTGCGCTTCGCGGTCGCGGCGCTGGTCATCCTCGGGGGCGTCGGGGCGGCGACGCTGCTGGGGCGGCGGAGCTAGCGCCGGGCGGCGCGCATGGCGGCGACGATCTGCATGGTTTCGACGCTGACGCGGGCGACGCGGGCGAGGAGGTCCACGACCTTCTCCTTGTGGTCGGCGAAGCGGTAGGTGTCGAACCGCTCGCGGATGGTGGGGTCCTTCGGCCGCTTCTCCTTGTGCTGGTCGAGCACCCAGTCGATCCCGCAGCGGTTGCCGAGGCGGTACTCCCAGCATTCGGGCGGGAAGCCTTCGAGCACGGTCTCGCTGTCGAGCGTGACGGTGCGGGACGCGGGGTCGGATTTCAGGATCGGGCGGGGGGAGAGGCCGGCGGCGCGGGCCTTCGCGTCGGGCGTGTCGCGGCGGGTCAGGGGCCAGGGCGGCACGGTCTCGTAGCCGATGTGCAGATCGAGGAGGGTGCGGCCCCATGCGGCCCATTGCGGGAAATCGGGGTGGAGGGGGATGCGCGGGAACTCGCGGCGCAGGTTGACGGCGTAGGTCTCGCGCCAGACGGGGTCGTGGAGGGCGGCGTAGACATAGGCGAAGATCGCGTCCTTCGTGACCTTGCCCTTGCCGTAGCGCGTCTCGAACTGCGCGAGGCCCCAGTCGGTGACGTTGTCGACGCGCTCGCCGGAGCGGGTGTAGCGGTAGCGATAGACCTGCTGATATGCATCAGCTGCGGCACCACAGTGGAGATCACTTGGAACATCGGAGGCCATCACGCAAATACTTGAACGGGCTCCAACGTGGTTCAAGGAAATCAAAGTA